>NZ_JBWPXA010000012.1:0-2761 GCF_056746795.1 Gardnerella sialicivorans subsp. sialicivorans | reverse complement strand
CGATTTTTATAACGTAGTAGTCAATCGTTGTAAATTTGTAGCGATTGGCTATTTTTATGATCTTTGCGTACTAATGCGTGTGTTTGTATATAGGATTGAGTTGCTTGTAGGATGGAGCTGATTGTATTAAGGAGCTGATTGTATGGCAGAATATGATTTGCCGATTTTAGAGTATGATTCCGATAAAAACGCAGTTTTAATGCCAAATCACGATAATATTTCCGTTCAGCTTCCATCTAAAGCGGTTTTTGCTTTCTTAGGCGATGAAATCGATCAGTATGCTTTAAGTAGGAAAGCTACGATTGTAGCAAATTTTGAATCTGCAACTAAAAAATATCCGATATATGTTTTGGAAGAAAAAGTAGAGAAAAAAGTAGGGGATAAGGCAGATGAGAATGCGGACGAGAAAGTAGAAGAAGAAACGCAAAAAATCTGCTTGGTACAGGCCCCAGTTGGCGCTCCTGCCGCTGTTCAGATATTAGATTGGTTGATTTCTTACGGCGTTAGTGAAGTTGTTAGTGCTGGTTCTTGCGGATCGCTAGTTGATTATGCGGAAAACGTTTTTCTGGTTCCGTATAAAGCTTTAAGAGATGAGGGAACTTCTTATCATTATTTGCCTCCAAGTCGTTATGTTGATGTTTCAGAGCGTTCGAGGCATGCTATTTTGCAAACCTTGCAGGCGCATAATTTGCCTTATCATGAAGTTAAAACGTGGACTACGGATGGGTTTTTCCGTGAAACTAAGGGGAAAGTTGCGAGTCGTAAGCAGGAAGGATGCGCGGTTGTGGAGATGGAGTGTTCTGCTTTAGCTGCGTGTGCGCAAATGCGTGGGATTGTTTGGGGTGAGATTCTTTACACTGCAGATACTTTGCACGATGTTGAAAATTATGATGAGCGCAATTGGGGTGGAGACTCTAAAGCGTATGCGCTTGAGCTTTGTATTGAAGCAGCGTTGCGCATTTGATTTTTGTACGCGTTTACAGAGCTAATTAATGGGCTTGACGTGTATCAAACTTTGCCTGTTTTTACAATTTGGGGTAGTGAAGAAAATTGCCGTAAATGGCAAAAATCTTCACCAGCGTTTATTAGATGTGTATTGTTGGCAACTTTCAGCTAAATGCTAAATAAACTGAGATATTACAATACCTGCAGCCATAAGTGGAATGTTAAAAATAAGGAATGTTGGAATGCAAGTATCCCAAATGTGGCTGTGTTGACCATCTGCATTTAAGCCAGAAGTAGGACCAAGCGTTGTATCGGAAGCAGGGGAGCCTGCGTCGCCAAGAGCTGCAGCGGAAGACATAAGAAGAATTGTTGCAGGAGTGCTAAAACCAATGCTTTGGCAAAGCGGCACGAACAAAACTGCAAGAATAGGAACCGTGCCAAACGAGGTGCCGATGCCCATAGTAACAAGCAAGCCAATAATCGTAATAACGAATGCAGCGATTAGCTTGTTTTGACCCATAAAAGCAACGCCAAGGTGTACAAGTTCATCAACTCCGCCAGTAGCTTGAATCACGTTAGCGTAGCCGCCAGCAATGAGCATAATAAATGCAATAAGACCCATAAGCTTAACGCCGCCCATAAGCTGCTTGTCGATGTCGTTCCACTTTATTGCGCCAAAAATAATCATGGTTGCAAGACCTGCAATAGAAGAAAGCGAAAGATCCTTACTAATAACTTGCATTACTACAACAACAATAATCGCAAGAATCGTTATGTAGTGTGCTTTAGTAAGCGGGCCAACAACAGCGTCCGCAGCGCTAGTATCTGCTTCGGTTGTTTTATACTCGCGAGGCTTGCGGTATAGAACAAAAACTGCAAATAGTAAGGCTGCAAGCATTGCGGCACCCAAATACCAGTTCACTGCGCTAACGTCTGAAACGCTAACTTTCATACCATTTTTAGAGAGATTAGTTGCTATAACTGTTTGGAAAATTAAGCCAAAGCCAAATGGAATAGCAATGTATGGAACTTCTAGGCCGAACGCAGTGCAACATGCGGCAGCACGGCGATCTAGCTTGAGCTTGTTCATAATGGAAAGAATCGGCGGAATAAGAATAGGAATATAAGCAATATGAACAGGCACAATATTTTGAGACATGCATGCAATAATCGTTAGAACTGCAAGAAGAATAAATTTGTTTGCGCCAATAAGTTTACTGATTTTTTTAGAAATTATTTGAGCTAGGCCAGTTGCTGTAATTGCCTCTGCAAAAGTACCAAGAAGAATGTAAGCGAGCGCAGTTTGCGCGTTTGTGGAAAAACCATCGCAAAGCAGCGCCATAATAGTGTTGCTTCCATCTCCAAAAAGAGGGAGATGGCCAGCAATGCCACCTGCAACGCATGCAACAATCATTGCGAGTAAAACATTGAGTTTTGCAAGACTTAACGCGCATAACACTACAACCGATACAATTACTGGGTTGCATAGAATGTTTAAAATTTGCATACTGTTTCACCTCTTTTTAAATTTGTGTTTGTGTTTATACCAATGTTTTTTTAATTTTGATAGTTTTTAGTTTCAATAATTAAAGACAATATCATAAAGACTTGTGTAAAGTTTTATTTGCAAAGTAAAACTTAAATTACTATTTTATAAATTACTCTTTAAAAGTTAAACACATTAATACATTAATACAGAATCGTTCAAAATAGTTTGTTAGCAATAGCATTTAAAAGCAGACTCAGCTGTGTTGTTATCTCTAGTAATAAATCGCTGTAAATTTGCAATTTATGGCTACTAGAATTACAAAAATCA
>NZ_JBWPXA010000003.1:0-260792 GCF_056746795.1 Gardnerella sialicivorans subsp. sialicivorans | reverse complement strand
TCATAAGCTAAAGTACTGTCCGCAACATAAGTAGTCTTAAACGGAATCGTTGTTGTTGTTTTATTAACATTACCAACCCTTACTACACGATTCGTTGGATCAACTTTATCCTCTTTACTACTTTCTACCTCTGCTGTAAGACCCTTACCAGAATCTACTTTGTAAGTAGTCGTAACCGTCGTAGAACCATTTTTGCCAGCAGTTTTATCTTCTTGCTTTTCATAAGCTAAAGTACTGTCCGCAACATAAGTAGTCTTAAACGGAATCGTTGTTGTTGTTTTATTAACATTACCAACATAAGTTAAACCGTCTTGAGCAGGAACTTCTACTGGCTTGCGTCCATCTGCATACGTTGTACGCGTACCATCGTTAGCTGTTCTTTCTACACGCTTTTGTTTATAATCAATGTTTGGATCCGCCTTATACTCCATCTTGGCTTTAATAGCCCAAGTCGTAACACCACTATCAGTCTTAGGAACATCAAGGTGTAATTTTATAGTTCCAGCGTATTTAGAGGTAGCATTGCCAATTTTAATATTTTCGCTCTCAATTTTGATATATATAGTATCGGAATACGGTAACTCCTTACTAAGAGTAAATACACCATTATTAATGCTGCCAATACTGTTACCATCATCATTCTGAATAGTAAAAGTAGCACCAGAGAGTCCATTAACAGGTAGTGTAGTCTTCTCAGTAACAGATTTAATAGAAATAGTTTGAGTACCCATTTCAAGTTTTCTTAGTTTCTTCAAATTCTTCAACGGATCCAAATTAGAAACCTGATTACCAGAGAAATAAAGTTTTCTTAGTTTCTTCAAATTCTCCAACGGACCCAAATCAGAAACCTGATTACTAGAGAAATAAAGTCTTTCTAGGCTCGTCAAACCACGCAACGAACCCAAATCACGAACCTGATTACCAGAGAAATAAAGTCTTTCTAGGCTCGTCAAACCACGCAACGGACCCAAATCAGAAACATGATTATTACCAATGAAACTAAGTTCTTTTAGGCTTGTCAAACGCTCCAACTGACTCAAATTAGAAACCTGATTACTATCAAAAGAAAGGCTTTCTAGGCTTGTCAAACGCTCCAACTGACTCAAATTAGAAACCTGATTACCAGAGAAATTAAGTTCTTTTAGGCTCGTCAAACCACGCAACGAACCCAAATCACGAACCTGATTACCAGAGAAATTAAGTTTTTCTAGGCTCGTCAAACCACGCAACGAACCCAAATCACGAACCTGATTACCAGAGAAATTAAGTTCTTTTAGGCTTGTCAAACCCTCCAACTGACTCAAATCAGAAACCTGATTATCAGAGAACCAAAGGATTTTTAGGCTCGTCAAACCCTGCAACGAACCCAAATCACGAACCTGATTACTAGAGGAATCAAGGATTTCTAGGCTCGTCAAACCCTTCAACGGACTCAAATCAGAAACCTGATTATCAGAGAACCAAAGGCTTTCTAAGCTTGTCAAACTCTCCAACGGACCCAACTTAGAAACATGATTATTATCAAAAGAAAGGATTTTTAGGCTCGTCAAACCCTGCAACGGACTCAAATCAGAAACATTATTATAATCAAGTTTAAGGTTCCATAGGTTCTTAAAGTATTCAAGCCCTGTCAAATCACTAATAGTATCGTCCATACTATCAGTATTTTCGTTGCTCAAGTCTACCTCATCCAACCTATCAGCAGCAGCAATTGTAATATCTGTCGCATTGCCGTCAATAAGTTTTTCTTTTTTCATAGCATCAAGCAGTTTCTTTTTTAAAACTGCATCTGGGATATTAATAACTTGATTCTCGTCATAACCGGAACTGCTTCGATCTGCGTACGTAGTAGTAGAAGTAGAAGGAGAAGGAGTAGTAGCATTGCTGCTCGCGTACGCTACCTCAGGAGTACTACCTGCAACAACACCCATTGAAGTTGCAATACCAACGCTAACAATAATCGGCAAAACCGAATTACGCTTCTTCTTACTACTCTCCATAATCAACCTCTAATCATCAATCTCTACAATTAGTAAAATCACTGTCAAAAAAAGTAGACTTTAATTTACTTGATGACTTTTGCTGAAATATGTAATATAATAAGTAAAAAATGGGTGGAAATTCTGCTCATAAGTTTGTAAATTAGAGTCTACTTTTATTTACAAAATTTTTCGATATTTCTTACCTGCAGCCACGCATTAAACCTTTTAACAATAACCCTCGCTAATCTCTGCTACACAAGGGCAAAAATGCACCCACCTAATCAGCCTTTGACATCAACACAACACTCTCGACGTGGATTGAGAGAACCCCAAGTATAGCTACACTTTTTTGAGTGCACACTATGGATAGTGGGTGCACTTTTTAACGATAGAAAAAGCTATCGTTACAAGGTTTAAGATTGGCTTGATAACACGTTTACATTACAATTGTTCCAGTTGCTTAGCCTGATCTCTCCTCACGTAAATAACCGCGAGTATTTGGACTTCTTTTCTACTCTCATCAACACAAAAATAAACGTAATAATTTTTTACGCGTATTCTTCTAAAACCAAGCTCACACCACGGTTGCTCACCAATTAACTTCACACGATAAGGCATCGTCTGTAAAGACATCATTTCCGACTTCAACAGCTCGAGTATTCTTTTAGCTATTATCGACTCTTTTAACTCAGTGGCAATATATTCTCGAATAAGTGCAAGATGCTCTTTCGCCTGACGAGTAACTTTTACCTTATACTCATCCATTAAAGACCTCGTTCAAGCTCTTCAAAAACATCATCTATCGGATAACTATCACCACGAACCGCCTGATCATAACCTTTAGCCATCAACGCGTTAAACGTTTTCTCATCCATATCATCTTGTGCCGGAAGCGACTTCGGAATAGTAAGCGAAAACGGAATACCCTTATTAAGAATGATTTGACGATAAAACATGTCAATAGCAGTAGCCCTAGGAATTCCAATAGTTTCCAAGATATTCTCCGCCTGCTGCTTAATATTTTCTTGTATTCTCACATTCACATTCGCACTTTTAGTAACTGCCATATAAACCAACCTCCATACACACATCATAAAATACTGTATCGCATATTGCAACACAATTTATATGAATAAGATCCCTCAGCTGCCATACATGTTTTTCGTGTTCGTGTTACCTTCGCATTGCCTTTGTATTACCGCTTTTTATAGCACAGTCAAGTGCCATGATGCCGGAGATAACTCCATCTATTCTATAGGTTGATTTTTGAACATAAGAATAGACTAAAGAAAATTCAATAGTCTGGATTTTATAACATCTCCACATGAGATTGAGTGGTCTAGTTTCATTACGTGTTGGATACAATGAAACCTTAGCTTTGAACTCTGAAACTTTTTCAGGCATCAAAAAAGACGGTATTACTACCGCCTTAATTATTTACACATAGCGCTTTTAGATCTAGATTTCTATTTCATAGAAACCTGATCCTTGCTAAGCTCTACAAACTGGGATTTGTTGTAGTTATCTCCCATTTTCTTTAATTCCATATGTAATACACAAGCAAATACTATCTCAATAATACATGCCGCAACAGCAACCGTTGTGCCGTTTAATGCACATCCTAAAATCAAGGAAATCATCGGAATGGAAATTGCAGCAACTGTATATCCCTTTGATTTGTACAGCCATGAATACGGCAGTAAATGTGCGCCAAAGACCATTGCATACACCATAATCATCTTTTCCGGAACCGCACTAAACACCCACATAACGATTAATAAATAAATCATTTGATTTAGGGTGAAAATGAAGCCTAATTGTCCAAGTGGATTTTGTTTTGAAAAGATATCCACCTTTATAAGGTTACCAATGAGCCAAGCCAGCGGTAATAATGGGCATGAACAGCAAAATACCAATAAATTTTTCATATCCACATTGATATCTAAAATTGACACAAGTACTATCAGAAGCCATATAATCACCGATGCCATGATAAATGGCAATCCTTTTTTCTGCTTTATGATGATATCATTCCTCAATTCATCTAAGCTCATTGATTTCTCCTTCAAATGCTAATTTATACAATCTGATATTCAACGTCGTGGCAGTGTAAAGGCACTACGGTGATCAATCCAAAACATAAGTGTTTCAAGTATCAAGGTTTGAGACTCCGCTTTAGCCTTCTGATTTTCTTCTTCCTCTCCACCGAATTCAATGATCATTGCTCCGGCATCAACGCGTATTCTGCGCCTTTCGAGACTCAGATAAGCGTAATTGTATCATGATCTATGTTTTCATAATTTATGTAAGAGAGTACATCTTCGAACTGCTCTAATGGTATCCCGGCTAATGTTTTCGGCTGATTGTTCTGTCCGAACATAAACAGAAATAATGTTTATGTAACGATCTCTTGCCATAATAGCGGGATTCATTAATATCTTTCATCTGAAATTATATGCTCTATTCCACTATGGATTGAGAGAACTCCAAGTATAACTACACGTTTTTGAGTGCACACTATGGATATTGGGTGCACTTTTTAACGATAGAAAAAGCTATCGTTAAAAGGTTTAAGATTGGCTTAATAGCTTGATTTCTGAGCATAAAAACAGCCTAGAGATGATGCCCACTAGGCTGACTTTTGTAACATTTCAAACACTCACATTCTTTTGGCTTTTACGATGCCCTTTCAATATTCACACTAATCTCTGATTTAAAACTTATCCTCGTAAACTTTTATTTTCTTGATGTACTTTCTTACCAGCTTCTCATCATATTCACTAATATCGTGACTCTCACTTTTCAGAAAATCTTCCATTTCTCTGATTCGTCTTTTAGCATCTTCTTGACCTGCTTTTTCTATAAGAAGCTGCTGTTTCTTAACTTTAAGCTCATCAATCTCATCAGCAGTTTTCGTGTAGTCTTTTTTAGCTTTAAGCAAGGTTAGTAGTATCGCTTGTTTATCTGCAATTCTTTTATCAACCGTTTCAAGCTCACTTAAGTTATTGCCAGCGATAATTTCTCTAATATTATTCTTCAACATATCCAATACTTCATCCGATATACTAAACACCTTGTTTATGGCTTTCACTATGGCAGACTGCAGCTCTTCCTCTTTTACTGTCGGAGCATCGCAAGCACTAGGACCATTTTCCCATCTGGTACAACAACGCCAGACAATAGATCGTACTCCTCGGTTGTTCCAAGCAATTCTTCTGTAAACATCCCCGCATTTAGAACAAACACATAGGCTGGATAAAGCGTACTTACTGGAATAAACTCTCCTTTTTTTGTTCTCCTCACCGCTAAACATGTTGGCTCGTCTTACCATTTCTTCTTGAACTTTAAAGAAAATATCTCTTGAAATAATAGACGCGTGGCTATCTTTTACATAATACTGTGGTTCTGTTCCATCATTTTTTATACGAACATGGTTGATAAAATCTGTCGTCTTTTTAGTTTAAGAAATTATAAAAAAGCAAAGTACGCTTGACAAAAAAAGCAAAGCGAGCTATACATTATATGTAAAGTGAGCTTGCTGTTGGAGGAGGAAAATGAAAAATGCAATTTCTCAATTAAGAAAACAGCATAAAATAACTCAAGAAGAATTGGCAAATGAAGTTGGAGTAACAAGACAGACCATAACTTCCATTGAAACTGGGAAGTATATAGCGTCACTGCCGTTGGCTTTTAAAATTGCTAAGTTTTTTGATATGAGTATTGAAGAAATATTTAGTATAGAAGAGGATGATTAATATGAACAAATTAGAAAAATATAAAAAAGAAATAGGATTTAGAATTAGTATTTTAGTCTTATTATGTATGGTTGCCTTACTCGCAGTTATTATTGGAAATTTTTACTTAAAATATAAATTTCCATTAAAAGAAGATGTGACATATTATGTAGCAGTATTTTTTATTGGACTTGAACTTGTATCTGTATTCTACATGTCAATGCTTGGTAGAGCATATAGAAATAGAGATATATTGGAGAAGATGCATACTAAAGAAACAGATGAAAGAATGATATTAATAAAGATGAAGTCAGGATCAAATATAATACCTATATTTTCAATGGTTATTGTAATAGTTTCTTTATTTGTAGCATATGTAAGTTATGAAGCCTTTTTAGCGTTAATAATAGTTGCATTTGTACAAATAATATTTTCTAAATTATTAAAAGTATATTGGTCAAAAAAGATTTAAAAATATCGTAGTAAAGGTATTAGACGATAGACAGTTAAAACTCTATCGTCTTTTTAGGGTTATAGGTCAAACGGGGCTTAGGACAATTTTTAGACATTTTGTGCAATCATAGCACGATGTTCCATAATTGTCTTTCCACTAAGACTTATTTTAATTCTGTGATTGTTGTAAAAATCAATATAAGACATGCATTGATGGATATCCTAATACTCTTAATGTTTTACTATAGGATTTATATTTCTTGTAGGTTTGTATAGCATGTTTCTTTTGAGCTTCTGTATAGATAACTTTCATTGTGACTTTCAGACTCCTTCCATTTTGTACAGAATTTTGTCCTAAGCCCCTTTTGGCCTATAACCCGATTACCCTAACTAATCACCGGCTAAACAGGACGGACATTGAGCCTGACTTTAAGATTCATAAAAAGAAGTGACTATTACTGACAGAGATCAGTAATAGTCACCCAACGTGAGATATTCAACTATTGACTTGAACCAAACAAAATTCAATCAGTCTTTCGAAGGACAGTCTTAAGCGAGATCACTGTGACACCAATAACAAAAGAGGTAAAACCAATTCTAATAGCAAGTGTGCCATCCCATATTAAGGCAACCAGCATCGCGATTAAGGCAACCGTCAAGCCGAATGTCGCCACTTCACGGCAAAAACGAACGAGCTTGTCCATTCCTTAAACACCTCCTGTGCACATACTAATAATCAGGTTTCATTTTACCTTTTGAGCTATATTTCTTAGACTTGCGTTTAACCGTTCCATCCTCTCCAACTTCCACATTACTCCGAGCCGCCATCTCAAGCTCAACCGCTTCAAACTTCTCTTTAGAAATAATGCCTGCATGATGATCTGTATTCAAATACTGACAATCCGCATTTCCCGGAACAGCAATCGCCACATCGCCTGTATATTTACGCCTAGTCAAAGTGCTCTCAACAGCCCGTTTACTCCAAATATCTTTTCCCTTTGGAGACTTAACACCTTTACTTTTTAACCTTTCAATAATACCGCCGATACTCAATCCTTTTAAATACCAGTCAAAAATATCTCTTACCACTTGTGCTTGGTCTTCATCAATAATCAGCATGCCATGCTTATCTTTCTTATAACCATAACAAACTCTGCTATAAAGACCCGACGTGCCATCTTCTGCTCTACGCCTTAATCCCCAAACAATATTCTCGCTACGCCAATCATTCTCTGCTTGACTACAAGCTTGAACCACACTGATTAAAAGTTCATCATCGACAGTTTCCGTATCAATTTTATCTGTCTCAAAAATAATCCTTGTACCACACGATCGAATCTTTCTAATAGCCTCTAATCCTTCTTTCGTATCACGACCAAAACGGCTCACACTTTTCGTAAGAATAATATCAAGATTACCTTTCTCGCATTCTTCAATCATTCGGTTAAACTCGTTTCTTGAAGATCCAACCTTAGCTGAAGCAACATCAAGAAAAATATCTGCAACAAACCAAGTCATGTGAGCAGAAGCAAGACGAGTAAGACCAGACACTTGAGTCGAAAGACTATCTAATTGCTCTTTACGATTCGTACTCACACGAGCATAAACCCCAACCGCATAATCCTTAATCACACGCTGAGGATGGATGACTATCACATCTTTATTTAGCTCATCTATCTTATCCATAGCCATCTCTCCTTATTTTTAGACTAACGAAACTTAGATTTCTTCTCCATGATAATTAGCCTAAACCTTATTTTCCCACTCCACAAGCTGGGTGCAGGGTGGGTGCAAAGTGGGTGCACTTTTTAACGTTATCCATCCTGTGCACTCGACCCCAGAGCGTAGACATGTTCCCTCAAACAGCCGAACTGCGCTCAAAAACCGCGAGAACCCAGCCTAAAGCTGCCACACGCTAAACCTTTTAACGATAGCCCTCGCAAACCCCTGCTACACAAGGGCAAAAGCACCCACCTAATCAGCCTCCTGCATCTTATAGCACGGTGAAGCGCCGTGACGGTGGGAAGCACCACTTATTTTCTCGTTTGAGTTTGAACGTAAAAATAGCAGATAAAGGGAAGGAAATGAATTTACACCACTTTTAGGACTTGACCTATGAAATAATTAATAGTTCCATTTTCAATCAATATATAAAGACCGAGTCCAATAAACACGACAGGTACAATTATTTTTTCGTACTTTTCCACAGTCTCTCCGATAGCAGAAATTGAGGCGAGATTTTGAGATAATTTGCATAGAACCAAAATCCCTAAGGCAAATATTACTAAACTTATACCAATCTCAATCAAACTCTTTCCTGTAAAATAAGGGATATAAATTCCTAAATTATCTCCACCCATTGCCACTGTTAAACTTGTAAATGCTAAGATTTTTGATCCATCTCCGGTAATTTTCCCCTCGATATCTTCTTCATCAATATCTTCATCCACAAAAATTGCTCTTATACCAAGACCTAGCGGAATTAGACCAAGGAGTCCGATAATCCAATCTTGTGGAATAAAATTTAAAAAGTAAGCGGCAATAAGACTAGCCAGTACAAGCAGTCCTGTACCTAAATACTGCCCTACATAAATTGATTTCAAACCTTTCTTTCCTTGACTAGCGAATAAAATAGTCAAAACAACTAAGTAGTCAATGGATGTAGAAACAAAAACTAATAAAGCGGATACTATTGTTTCCATTATTCCTCCTTTCAAAATGTTAAATTTTTTAGACAAGGGGGTGCAAAGTGGGTGCACCTTTTAACGTTAACATCCTGTGCACTCGACCTTAGAGCGTTGATATCTTCCCTCAAACAGCAAAATCACTCTCAAAAACCGCTCCGAGCCATCTTACAGTCGCCACGCATTAAACCTTTTAACGATAGACCCTGTAAACCCCTGCTACACAAGGGCAAATTTGCACCCACCTAATCAGCCCTTGACATCAATACGACAGTCTCACGTGTATCAAGACTACCCTTATGATAACCATGCATCAATAAAAGAGCCTTAACGTTCATTGCAGGAGAGAAACTGGCAAGGGGAATGTCGTATGATGATAAAAGTCTAAGGCACTACAAACTGGGATTTGGATTTTACTTAAAATTGTATTATTTTATTAGCGATATCTTCTACAAATCGCTTATCGTGTTCCACAAATATGAGTGTAGGCTTTGCTTCTTTTATAATTTCCTCAATCTGTATTCTTGATATTACATCTATATAATTCAGTGGTTCGTCCCAAACAAATATATGAGCTGGCTTTGAGAAACTTACAGCAATTAAAACTTTCTTTTTTTGTCCATCACTATAATTCTTCATATCCATTTCAAATAATTCTCTTGAAAAATCTAATTTTCTTAGAATTGTTTTACACAATGTTTCATCAACATCTTGCTTGTGAATATATTCATTTAGGCTACCTGTTAAATTAGATGTGTCTTGAGGAATATACGAGATTTTTAAATTACCTGCTAATTTTATCTCACCTGTATACTCGTGATTTATACCTAATAAAATTTTAATCAAGGTTGATTTTCCGCTACCATTACCCCCATATATAGCCACTATGTCGCCTTGCTTTATCTCGAAACTTACATTATTTAGGATCTGTCTCTCTCCATAGCATGATGATAAATTGCTAACCGATATTAGAGGATTTTTATGATGATGTAATGGATGCAATAATAGACTTTCCTTTGTTTCGATATCTTTTAGTAAACTCTGTTTTTCTTCTATTGCCTTGTTTTGTCTATTCTCCAAATTCTTAGATTTTTTCATCATCTTGGCTGATTGATGACCTATATGTCCTTTGTCTGGTTTTACACCTGATACTTTTACACCATTTTTAGTATTTTCAATTTTATCAGACCAAATTTGACTTTGTCTTGCAGACTCTTTTAATCGTTTAATATCTTTTCTTAATCTCTCATTTTGACTAATTTCAAATTGGTCTTTCATCACTTTGTTTTCATACCATGATGTAAAATTTCCCGATTGGACATCAATAGAATTCCTGTTAATAGAAATAACATGATTGATACAACCATCTAAAAAATCTCTATCATGAGATATAAGCAAAAATCCTTTTTTACTTTTCAGATATTCACTTACAATTTTTCTTCCGTCCATATCTAAATGGTTTGTTGGTTCATCAATAAGTAAAAAGCCATCTTCTCTTGTAAACAAAATAGCTAAAAGGATTTTTGTTTGTTCCCCTTTAGAAAGCGTTTCAAACTCTCTGTAAACAAGGTTCTCATCTACATTTAGCAAACTGAGTTCTCTAAATAACTTCCATTCTTCATCATCTGATATTAGTTCTTTATATAACTCAATTCCTAATTTTGAAGTATCGCTTATATTTGGTGGAAATTTAATAAATTCAACATCCTTGCTTATTTTACCTTGATAAGTTTCTTGATTTAAAAGTAACTTAAATAGAGTTGATTTACCGATTCCATTTCTTCCTATCAATCCCGTTTTCCAGTTTGTATCAAAGGAAAACGATACATTTTTAAATATGGGTTTTACATATCCATAATATGAGAAAGTGAGGTTTTCAATTTTAATTACTGACATAAAACGCCTCCCTAAATTATCATTTACCGCCCGGGTGCAAAGTGTGTGCACCTTTTAACGTTTAGTTTTTCATGTATTACTACGGTTATCACTGCTTTGCTTTTCAGTCATTTCAATTCTCGATTAGGTAATTTTCCAGTTCTCAAAGCGACAGTAACAAACTCAACCTCTTGCAAGCACTTCTCGCAAAGTTCATAACCTTCATTGAAGTTCACTCTTGACCTAAATGTGCTAGCAATGAATTCGCATGGTGAGGTGATCCTTTCAACTACACCGCACCGTTCGCACTCAGCATACACATTCCCATCCTTAATCGGAATAAACATTCCATGATCTTTCTCATTTCCCATGACGCTAACATCTTCGAAATCATCAAATTTTACATAGAGCATATACGGCTTCCTCCTTTATCGGTATGTCTATATACGCTCTAATTCCAACTTATATCAAGTTTTATTGCTTCTTTTTTGATCTATATGTCTGCTACTTCGCAATAGCTTTCCCATTAAGACAGTGCACCATGTAATGCGCAAATCCATCGTTTTTACAATTTACCTTCTTCTTATCTGAAACCTCGGTGACACCATTCTCACAATCTACTTCAAGGCTTGCATCCTTGGTGATTGTTCCTTCTAAAATACTCATGCCATTTAACGTATCAAGCGTACAAACATGAGTTACTTCTACGTTTGTTGCTGAAGCCAACCCATTATAACATTTAAGAAAGACATCATCCGCCTTCAAATTAACAACTTCTACCTTGCCATTGTTCACTTCTACATAAAGCTTACCAATCTCAATATCCGTGATGAGCACTTGATTAGAATCAGATTCAACCTCACAAACTTCCACATCATGTGGCAAACTCACAACAATTTCAGGCATACCCTGGGTAAGCCACCTCACCCAATTCGAAGCTGAGACTTTTTTAGTTTGAATAAGCCTTATAACATTTTGCGCTTCCTCAACCCTCAATATATCTTGTTCACAGTTAACAAAGCTCACACCAAAGGTATCAGCACGTTTCACCGTTAAACGAACATCTTTCGTCTCTGCGATAAACTTCTTATTATCCATTCCTTAAGCACCTCCTCGTGCACATACTAATAATCAGGTTTCATTTTACCTTTTGAGCTATATTTTCCCACTTCACAGGGTGGGTGCAAAGTGGATGCACTTTTTAACGTTAACATCCTGTGCACTCGACCCTAGAGCGTAGATATCTTCCCCCATACAGCCAAAACACGCTCAAAAACCACAAGAACTCAGCCTAAAGCCGCCACTCACTAAACCTTTTAACGATAGCCCTCGCTAAGCCTTGCTACACAAGGGCAAAAATGCACCCACCTAATCAGCCTTTGACATCAAGACAACACTCTCGACGTGGATTGAGAGAACTCCAAGTATAGCTACACTTTTTTGAGTGAACACCATTGATAGTGGGTGCACTTTTTAACGATAGGAAAGGCTATCGTTAAAAGGTTTAAGATTGGCTTAATAACTTGATTTTAGCATAAAAACAAAAAAACAGCCTAGAGATGATTCCCCCTAGGCTGACTTTTGTAACATTTCAAACGCTCACATTCTTTTGGCTTTTACGATGCCCTTTCAACATCCACACTAATCTCTGATTTAAAAGTTACGCTGAACCTATCCTCGTAAACTTTTATTTTCTTGATGTACTTTCTTACCAGCTTCTCATCATACTCACTAATATCGTGACACTCACTTTTCAGAAAATCTTCCATTTCTCTGATTCGTCTTTTAGCATCTTCTTGACCTGCTTTTTCTATAAGAAGCTGCTGTTTCTTACCTTTAAGCTCATCAATCTCATCAGCTATTTTCGTGTAGTCTTTTTTAGCTTTAAGCAAGGTTAATAGTATCGCTTGTTTATCTGCAATTCTTTTATCAACCGTTTCAAGCTCGCTTAAGTTGTTGCCCGCGATAATTTCTCTAATATTGTTATTCAACGTATCCAATACTTCATCCGGTATACTAAACACCTTGTTTATGGCTTTCACTGTAGCAGACTGCAGTTCGTTCTCTTGTACTGTCGGAGCATCGCAAGCACTAGGACCGTTTTCCACTCTGGTGCAACAACGCCAGACAACAGAATGCACTCCTCGATTGTTCCAAGCAATTCTTCTGTAAACATCCCCGCATTTAGAACAAACACATAAGCTGGATAAAGCGTACTTGCTGGAATAAACTCTCCTTTTTTTGTTCTCCTCACCACTAAACATGTTGGCTCGTCTTAACATTTCTTCTTGAACTTTAAAGAAAATATCTCTTGGAATAATAGGCGTGTGGCTATCTTTTACATAATACTGTGGTTCTGTTCCATCATTTTTTATACGAACATGGTTAATAAAATCTGTCGTGATGGTTTTTTGTAAAAGAGCATCACCAATATATTTTTCGTTTTGCAAGATGCCTTTAATATTAGATAAATTCCATTTTAAATGCCCGGCACCGTTTTTAATACCGTCTTTTTCAAGACCCTCCGCTATATCTCTAAGACTTGCTCCTTCTAAATATTCTCTATAAATCCTTCTTACGACTTTTGCTTCCTGTTCAAGAATTACAAGATTCCCTTCATCGTCTTTTGTGTATCCTAAAAACCAGTTATGGTTGATTTGCACTTTGCCTTCCTGGTAGCGAAACTTAAGTCCAAGCTTCACATTCTGAGAAAGCGACGCAGATTCCTGTTGAGCTAAAGAAGCCATGATAGTAAGCAATAGTTCTCCGCTTGCTTCCATGGTGTTGATGTTTTCTTTTTCAAAAATGATCGGAATGTTTTTGTCTTTCAACTGTCTAACAAACTTTAAACAGTCTATAGTGTTTCTCGCAAAACGGCTAATCGACTTAGTGATAACCATGTCTACTTTGCCACTCATGCAATCGTGGATCATGTCGTTGAAACCGACACGTTTTTTCGTGCTAGTTCCTGAAATACCGTCATCAGCATAAATGCCGGCAAACTCCCAGAGAGGATTTCTTGAAATATAATCCGTATAATGCTGAACTTGCGTGTCATAACTTGTTGCCTGTTCTTCACTGTCAGTACTAACACGACAATACGCTACTACTCTTAACCTCGGCTTATCTTCATGCTTATCTACCGTATTCCCCGCTATTTTTCTTGGTGGAATAATTATAACGTTGGCACTCATTTTACACCTCCTTGATTTGACTGTACGCGTATACTGCTTGACGATAAGGATCATCGTATTTCTTTTCTACCTTTTCTAACTGGTAGCTTGTAATAAGCCGAATTTCCTTTATTGGCTTAGGCTCTTTATAACGATGATTCCTGATAGCATTCTCATGCCTTATTTGTTGCACTTGTCTAAACATATCCTCATCGATAATCTGAGGATAAAACTCTGTTCCTAAATACAATTTCTTGCTAAGAATTTTGCCCGTGACTGGCCAAGCCCTTTTTATACCTGATTTTTTAGCAGCTTGAGAAATATTTTTAAATTCAAGATAGAAACGAAAAAACTCTCTTACTTCTTGAGCTTTTACTTCATCTATAACCGCTTTACCGTCTACTATTCTGTAACCATACGGAATGCGTGCCATGTTTCTTTCACCTCTTCTTCTAATTCCAATCCGCATTTCAAAATAAAAAGAAATCTTGTTCTGCTTTTAACTACGACATCGTCTACAAAATCCAGAAAATCCTCATCCTTAAACTCACTAAATACTTCTGTGACACTTACGAACCGTTGAAGTTTTTGCACCTCGTTTAAGTGCGTTAAGTTACCGTTTAAACTGTTAGAAAGCTGAAGTTTTTCCTTAAGACAAGTATCCATTTCCGTTTTAAGCTGATTACTTTCCAGATAGTAGGAATCCATCTCAATGTAACCACTGGCGAAAAGCTTACTGAGTACTTGCTCTTGTTCTTGCAGCTTAAGCTTTTTTTCTTCGAGTTCGATAACTTTGTTCAAACCGTCTTTACTATTCACGTTTCTCAAACTTTCTACGAGAGGAGTCAACATTTGAACGTATCCTGCTTTTAACTTGTTTAACATTTGCAGGAAGGAAATTTTAAGATAACTTTCCATAACAGACTTTTGTGAACAAGCATGAATATCTTCAAGATGCGTTATACAAACCCATATGCCATACGCCTTATTATGTTGATAAATTATTCGTCTTTTACACTTGCTTCCACACTCACCACAACGAATTTTACCTGAAAACGCATAAAGCTTATTGTACTTACCACTACCACATACTATGTTATTTTCACTTCTTCTCCACGCGATAATCTCTTTTACAAGATTAAAAGTTTCATGACTGATGATAGCCTCGTGATGGTTTTCAATAACATACTGTTTTTTCTCGCCACAGTTTTTATGACGGTTAAAACTATCATCCGTGTATGTTTTCTGAAAAATCACATCCCCTGTGTATGTTTTATTGTTCAAAATAGCATTCACGGTACTTGAAGTCCAACTTCCGCCCTTTTTAGTTGGAATCTTTTTATCGGTCAATACTCGTGCTATTACTTCTCCACCCATGCCGGAAAGAGCCATGTTGAAAATTTCTTTCACTACCCTGGCTTGCTCGGGAACTATAATCATTTTCTTATTCTCGTTTTTATACCCATACGCAGGGCAAGAAATGACGAAGCTTCCATTTTCGAACCGTTTTTGAATTGCCCACATGCTGTTTTCCGAGATAGATCTTGACTCGCTTTGCGCAATAGAACTCAGGATAGAAAGCATGAGCTCTGAACTCATATGCTCGGTATCAATGTTTTCTTTCTCAAAATACAAATAAATACCAAGACCGGTAAGTTTTCTAACTATTTCAAGACAGTCAACCGTGTTTCTTGCAAGCCTACTAATAGACTTTGTAACAATCCTGTCTATCTGACCGCTCTGACAGTCTTTAAGCAGTTGTTTAAGACTTTCACGCTTATCGATTTTCGTGCCGCTAATACCCTCGTCAAAGTAAAGCCCCGCATACTCCCAGCAGGGATTAGACTTAATATAGTTTTCGTAATGCTCCTTCTGCACTTCTAGACTGAGAAGCTGCTCATCACTATCACTAGAAACTCTCGCATACGCTGCAACCCGCGTCTTTTTCTCAAAACCAGTTTTTCGCATTGTAGAGTCTATTTTTATTATCTCTTTCACTATTTCCCTCACTTTCAGCTAATACTATTCATCACTCTAAAAGCAGTGTTTATCAAGCTTTTAACCCAATAATTCCTTGTAAAACGGGTGAAATTTTTCCCTGTTAAGACGGCTTATTTTTTCTTTTTCTTGCTCGCTGATAAGCCCTTTTTTAAAGAGTGAAACGGTAAGTTTTTCGGCTATTTCAAAACGAAAATCCGCCTGCATACTCTCTTTTGTCCAAGCCCTCGCTTTAACATCCGTTAGCCCGTGAACATCATTACTTATTTGCATGATGCTCACCTCCAAAACGATGTTCTATATAGCAGGCGTGGCAGCAGTATTTTCTGGTTTTATTACCGTAAGAGATAAAAGAATTTTTGCAGTTAAGACAAGCACACTCATAGTTTGCCTGTCTTTTTACCAACTGTGTATGCTTACTCCACCACGTGTTTCTACACGCGTCAGAACAGAAACGTTTAACTTTTCTTCCTTTGTTTTGCTTAATTGGTTTTGAACAAGATTCACATAATTCCGTCTGTATTTTCATAGACTGGATTACGCCTAGACTATTACGTTTGCAGTAGCTTTTAATCGTATTAACGGAAACATCCATACGGTTTGCAATCTGCGTATAGCTAAGACCTTCATCTCTTAGTAATTTGACTTGCTGTTTTTCTTCCACATTCATTTGCCTGTGCCTCCTTACATCACAGGCAAAGAAAAAACAGTGTTTTTTAACCTATTGACTTGACAATTTAACCTTAAAAAAAAATAAAAAAAGCCCGAGGATTGCTCCAGTGTAGGAACAAGCCTCGGGCTTTATAATTGTTTCAAACTGTTTTATAAGAGTTCGTTTACTCGTTTTTGTACCGTATCATAATCGTATCCGGCTTGAGTTAGACGCTGTTTACGAGTGCTACCGTTACCCCAAGCGCCTCGGATTACTTCACGGGCAAGCTCATCAACCGACTTTCTATAAGCTTTAACACCGAGAAGCTCATTAACCTTATTTTGCACGCTCGCATAATCGTATCCGGCAGAAGTTAAACGCTGTTTACGCTCATTTCCGTTACCCCAAGCGCCGTTAATAACTTCTCGCGCCACCTCATCAATACTTGATGTTTGAGGAGCAGTGTATGAACCACCGTTTTTATATCCGTTTAATCCAGCGTTTTTAATAATGCTTGGATAATCCTTGTAAGCATAATCCATGTCAACTCTGCCGGCTACTCCAGGCACACTGCCACTTGACGAGTATTGCCAAAGACCATACGAACCCTGATAATTGCAGTGCGTGTTCCACTGTGCGATCCACAAAGCGTAACGGTTTCTAACATGAGCGGACACAAGATTATTAGCAGTTGAAAGCGAAGTGTAAAAACCTGCATAATACCCGCAAGCTTCCAGCTTATTGCAAAAACTGGTAATCAGCGAATCGCAGAAAACTCGCCCACGGTTAAGCTGGCTTTTCTCTTCCAAATCAAAGTAAACAGGATACTCAAAACTCTTACCTGAAAGCATGTTCATTAAGCTTTGAGCTTCCTCAGCCGCCTCAAAACCAGAGTTTGCGTACGAATACCAGTAGGCTCCAACATCAAGACCGCATGTTTTTGCTTTACGATAGTTCTGTTCAAACCACTTGTCTTTGCATCCGATACCGTATCCTGCTCGAATGATCACAAACTCAACACCGGATGCTTTCACCGCGTTGAAATCAATGTCACCCTGCCAAACTGATACGTCTATTCCTCTTTTACTCATGAGTATTGTCCTTCCTATTCTTGTCATGTAATTGTTCTAAAACGTTTTTTAATTTCTCAGGCACGGGAAGCCCCAGGTGAGCCGCGTTTTCGGTTAAAGATAATCCTTCGTTAGATAGGTAGAAGAAAATTACCGCGGTTCTCATCACGCTTCCTTGCTTCAAAACATGAAAATCTATAATGTTTGCTATACCAACAAGCATAAAAATGAGCACCTTTCTAAAAATGCCCTTAAAACCAATGCTGCTAGACAGTTTCTTATCCGTGACCGCACACATCACGCCTGTAATATAATCCGCAACCACAAATAAAACGAGTGCGAGGATAAGCCCGTCGCACCCGCCTAAAAAGTATCCCAGCCAGCCGCCTACCAGTGTGAAAGCCAGTTGAGCACTATTCCAAAATCCTCTCATAATTCTCCTTACAAGTTTTCCTAACATTTGCCAGTACTCTTATAAAAACAAAAAACAAAAAGTAGAAAGTAATAAAAAAGGACAGGCATGGTTTAAACCACACCTGCCCTAACATTTCAACATTTCAGCATTTCAACTGATATTATTTTTCAACACATGACTACTACTTAACACATTCTTCAGCATCTTCACCTTTCCCAGCCGCTTCATCTTTTTCAGTTTTTTCGTCTTTTTCGGCTTTTATTTTCAAAATCTCGTCGTTAAGTTCGCGTTCTCTAGAATTAAAATAGTCTTCTAACTGTTTCACATACGCTTCATATTCCATCGAGTTTTCCGCGATCACCGCCGAACGCATATCAGATAATACGCTTGCAACAATGCCTTCTATCATGTAAGTAGGTATTGGTATTTGCTTATTCAACTCGACTATTTTTTCGTTTAACTCAGCCTTATATTTTTGCACAGCTACCGCGTAGCTAATTGTCGGTTTTACCACTACTCTCCTCCAATCTTTTTAGAATAATATCCAGCTTGTGGCTGATTTCGCATAAAATTTTCGTATTATCAACTACAGGTGTTGTAATACTTTCTGTCACATCTTTTAAGCGCGTACCCTTATTAGCCACTATTTTGTTTGTGGGAATAATGAGTTTCTCCATAACAAATTCTCCCTTTATTCTCCCTATAACAAATTCTCCGCCAACGTTCACTTCCACGCTTCCATCAACGCTTCCGCCAACGTTTACTTCCGCGCTTTACTTCCGCGTTGTTTAATAGTATTTAACTTTCATGAGTATCCCGTTTTTAAACACCATGTGAGCGTTAGAACCCCATTTTGAAGCTTTCCCATCCTGGTTCATTTCAATAATCTGCACATAGTTAATATCCGCGTCTACTCCTGCACCGTCTTGCCAAACAGGATCTATAATCTTGTTACCATGCATGTAAAAGTTGCATCCAGCGTGAATACCATACTCTTTATAAATGCTTTGCGAACGTGAAAAACACAGCATAGTAGCGTATGTTTCTTCATCAGCCGTTTTACGTTGCGCGAAAGCCATATACTTTCCGTCGCTAGTAAGATGAAAAACTAGACCCTTGTGAGAATTATCTTCTTCCCACTCGCCGGTTCCAACATAGCCAATATACACGCCGTTACGGTAGAAGTTGTTCCCATTTTTATCAAAAACAGCTCTTTTATGATCCTCATCAACTTCACCATCGTAAAGCTCTATCTGCCCGGGTGTTATTTGCACGTATTTACTCGAATGGTTAAACCCGAGAAGGAAACTGTTATAGTTTTGCTGCATGAAACTACCAAAATCACCTTTTTTAACCATTGAAGATATGGAATCTTCTACTATGGTTAGTTTAGAAATAGCCTTATCAGCCGTGGATTTAGCAGCCTCAATGTCTTTATCTTTAACTCTGATCCAAGCGAACGTTCTAAAACTACTTATACTGTCAGCTGAAACGTAATGCCATAGTTTGCTTGTTCCACCTTTATACGGGTGTTCAGACTCAGGATAATTTTCACCTTTAACCTCAATAATGTTAATATCTTCAGGCAGTTTAGACACGTATCCTGAAATTTCTCCTGAATACTCTTTTTTAATGCTATCAATCTTAAAACCATAATTGTCAAACGGAGACCAGTTAGTTCTAAAATGTAGCCAAAACTCACTTGATGGAACAAACACTGTTGCGCCAGAAATTTTTTCACCAGTTAAACCCGGTATAGCGTAAATTTTATCCTCATACTTGTAAAAAATGTCTACAAAATCGTCAAAAGCTGATTCCGTGTGCGACTTCTCATTAAATTTTACGGCTAAACTTTCCTGCTTAACAATAAGCCTGTAAGCGTAGCCGGTTGACGTGTCGTAGAAAAAATCACCAACATGCTGCATTTTTTCACTATCAGTCAGCCACAAGCTCATAGGAGCGTTAAACTGGCTTGGAGTATACGAGCCGTAATAGTTACCGTTTTTCTGTTTAAGACTATGGTTAACGCTTTCAACACCAGCCTCAATCTTACCGTCTGTAACATTCAGTTTCGTGTTGATTTCACTTATCGTGTAATAGTTTTCAAGCCTCCTACCAGTGTCTTTTATAGCCTCGTTTTTTGCTTTACTAATCTGCTTTTCTACCTGCGAAGTGTAAGAAACTGAAAGTTTTTCCGCGTCAATCGAATGCCCGATAATCCTGTCACCATACACCATGCCGTCAAGAGTCATCGCAGTACTGTAAGGGCCTGAAAAACCGTTATGGCTTCCAGCAATACCATTCATGTTAACCTGTAAAACTTTCGTAGCAGTGTTCTTATCAGGCGTATCCATGTAAAGGTCACGAACCCACATGCCTTTACTATCGTATTCGCTTATCTTATAGCCGCTTTGAGAATTACCCATTTGCGCTTTAATATTATCTATCGCAGCTTTAACACGCTCGTTATCAATTTTTCTAGTTTCAACCGCTTCTTCTTTTAACGTTTGAACAGCATGCGACACGTTTTGCACATACCCTTTAGAAATCCTGCTCGCAAGCACGATTCTCATTTCGCCTGGTTTTTGAATCGGTATAGTCTTTTTTACTACAGGAAACACACGGTCCATGCCA
The DNA here is from genome assembly GCF_056746795.1 of Gardnerella sialicivorans subsp. sialicivorans. NCBI lineage: Bacteria > Bacillati > Actinomycetota > Actinomycetes > Bifidobacteriales > Bifidobacteriaceae > Gardnerella > Gardnerella sialicivorans. The sequence goes on along the minus strand of NZ_JBWPXA010000003.1, from coordinate 240,122 downwards.
AATTGTGGAGCGAGACAACGAACCCTATCCCCACACTCAATCGTCGCATAATATAAACCTAACTCGGATAAGTCAACCGCGCTAAGGCTTATTTCTACCCTTTCAAACTGGTTATCCTGTAACCATTTAACAGCTTTACGCATAAGATTAGTTGGAACTGTCACATTATTAAAATTAATAACTTTACAAACCCAGCCGAATGTTTTTTGCGCTTCACGAGATACTATATAGTTTTTCCCATTGTTTATTGAAGTAATATCAACATGCTTTTTAAGAACCTCGTTTTCACCATCCTCGTTTTCCAACTCTTTGCCGAGAGGAATAACCGCTGTAGTAACATCCTCTGCTGAAAGGTTTTCCGCGTATTCAAGCAGGTTCAAGCCGAAACTAATATGCTGGCTTGTAGCTTTACCTATTTCCTCTAAACGTAGGTAATCTAAGTAAAGTTTCCCGTCTTCTTTTCTAAGACGCAAATATCCGCCAAGCTTTTCAACCATTTTACCCATAATCGCTTCAAGCGTGGTTTCAAAATTAGTAAACCTGTAGAGCGAATCATTCGAGTCAGATACTGTTACGAAACCAATTCTTATTTTCTTATAATCATCTACCTGACTGTTATGAGCTTGTAAAAGTTTTTCTAAAAGCTGGTAGGAACTCTGATCATGATATTCTTTCTGAGGTTGAATACTATCAGCTAAGTAAGTTAACAACCCTACGCAAGTTACTTTCTTACTACCATACAAGTCTTTTACTTGCTCTCTAACCTCGCCGAAGAAAATCTCCTCATCGTCACGCCACACGCTTACTATTGATTTCCGGTTTTTAATAAGCTCATAGCAAGGGTTTTGACTCGGGCAAGTAAACGTTAACGTTCCCGCAGTGTTAAGCTCCAAGTTTAACGTGATATCATCAAGTACCGCTTTGTCATCATTCGGATAGTAAATCGTATTACCGTCAAGCATGATCCTGTACACTCACAACCACCCCCTTTTATAGGAAATATTTACCATCCCGTTTCCAACGAATGTTAAACTCATGTTTATTTTTGAACGAAGCTGTGGGAAACGGTTAACACCTGTTTTAATCTCATAGTTTTTACCATTAGAATCCAGTAGCATACTGTTAGACGACAGGTTGTTAAATTCTGGAATCAGCGTCATGTCAAAATCGTGAACGAGTGTTATTTCACGCTTATCATCTACTTGCATACCCCATATTGTGTGAACCCCATCCGAATCATCTACACTATACTTATATGGTTGCAGCTTATAGTTGAGTGTGAGAGTTGAATAGTTTTTATCCGATTTAAAATCACTAACCCACACTCGACCCTGATAGTAGAACAATGGTTCATCATCAAGAGACAGTTTCACACTCTTGCCGTGTATTAACGTTTTAACCCTATGGCATGTTTCACTCCACTTGTTTTTGTTTGCAACAATGAATTCAAAACAGCCTTCACGCATCTCGTATAACACTTCACCGGCAAGACTTTCACTAATATCAATACTTTCCTGCCTGCCTGGTATTTGCAAATACTCTAATTTAGGTTCTGGAAGTTGAACTAGTGGACGGCTTGTAGCAACCAGCCCTAGATCGTTAAAACTATGCAACCCGTTTATTAGCATCCCATACACTTTTACCACCCCCTTGCTTTTCTTGTTTGAAGCTTGAAAAGCTCACTGTCCATCCTGTGCGCGATACCACCCACTAGTTCGCCAGTGTCGAGCACAATACTCTGGTTAGAAAACTGTGGGAAATACGCGTCCATAATCGCTAGAATCTGGTTCATAACACTAAGCATTTGCGTGTTCGCTCCCGCGCTCATATTCTGCAAAGTATCAAGCCCCATGATCACTTCCGGGCCTTTCTCTCCGCCGCCAAGCATACGCCCGTTTTTCTCACCGAAAATAGTCGCCCCGTTTAACAGCATTGGCTTGTTCATTGCTTTCTTATACCAGTCGATAGCAAGATACGGTACAGACGGTGGCGTAAGAGAGAATTGTCCTTTAATACTAAAATGCGGCAGTTTAATATGAGGAAGACTAAGTTTTATGCCAGAGAAAAACCCTGTTATAGCGTCGATTACTGCTTTAACCTTGTTTTTCGCCGCTTCTATCGGAGTGATGATAGCGTTTTTAATACCATTCCAAACTGACACAACCGTGTTTTTAATACCGTTAAACACAGACTTAACCATGTTTGCTACTGAATTAAACACTGTTGAAATGCTTGTTTTAATACCGTTTACCACGCTCATGATCGCAGTTTTAATACCATTCCAAACACTTGTTGCAGTGTTTTTAATACCGTTTAAAACGTTAGTGAAAAACGATACGATACTATTCCAAACATTCATGAAAAAGTTTTTCACACTCGACCACAGTTTGTTCCAACTAGTGCCAAAGAAAGACAAAAACACGTTAAAAACGTTTTTTAACGTGTTAAATACTGTTATGAACGTGTTTTTAACCGCGTTCCAAACAGCAGTAAAAATTTCTTTTACACCATCCCAAAGCTGAGACCAGTTACCGGTAAACAAGCCTATAAAAACGTCTAAAACGCCTGTGATTAAATCAAGAACGGTTTTGAAACTAGTAAAACTTAAATTTAAAGCGCCTTCAAACAGTGGAGCTAGAATAGCACACAAACCATTCCACACTGTTTTAAGCCCTTCAACAATACTCGTAAAATCAATACCAAGGCTTGACAGTTTTTCTTTAACACCATTAACAAAACCGGTGAAAGTTTCCTTAATTTTCTCCCAAACAGCAATAACACTGTTTCTAAACTCTTCGTTAGTGTTCCATAAGGTTACAAAAGCTGCTACCAGAACACCAATAACCGCAACAACCGCGAGTATTGGCGCGGATACTCCACCTAAAACAGCGCCTAACCCTTCAAGAATGCTAGAGCCGGAAGTAAAACTTGCGAACATTTTACCTATAAACAAAGCTAGTTTAGAAAACCCTTGTATAGCAACACCTATTTTAGAAATACACGTTCCAAGAACCACTAAAAAAGGGCCGACTGCCGCAGCAATCAGCCCAAGTGTCACTATAAGTTTTTGGCTTTCTGGAGAAAGCTGTTTAAATTTAGAAAGCCATGCTGATATTTTCTGCATTAATGGTGTTATGACGGGAAGTAAAACATTACCAATAGTCGCAGCAATATTCTGCAACTCTGTTTTTAGAATCTTCATAGAACCCGAAGCGCCCGCAGCTTCACGCCCAGCCTGCCCTTGAGCGTCAGCAGTCTGCTCCATAATAAGAGCCAAAGTAGCAGCCTGTTTCGCTTGCAAGCTCATCGCGCCTCTACCATCATGCAAACCCATGGCAAGAGCTTTAGCTTTAATAGTCGCCTCGTTAACACCCATACCATAATTGTCAAGCATCGCATTATTACCTTTAAGCGCGCCTGTTAAAGCAAGAACAGCAGACTCGGTTGTGCCACCAAACATAGCAGACAAGTCGCCTGCAAGAGCAACCAGCTTCTGACTCATCTCGGCTGCTTCAGCATCACTTTTCCCACCAATATTTTTCAACATCGCGCCCATAGTATTCGCATACTCTAAAGCTTGACCTTGAGCAATACCATAATAGGATTTCAAACTTCCTGACCATTTAAGCATCTTGTTAGCAGACTTACCGTAAATCTGCTCTGTAGCCCCCATAGCATCCTGTAAGTCTGCTGCAGCAGTAAAACCAGCAGTACCAATAGCAGCAATCGGCAGCGTAACTTTCGTGCTTAAACTTTGACCAAGAGATGACATACCATCTCCTAGTTTCTTTATCTTTTTACTCGTACTATCAAACTGGCTACTAAGCTTGGTTAAACTAACACTACCTACCTGTTTTAATTTTTCTTTTAAACTATCAAGATTATTTTCTGTCTCAACAATCTCACGCTGCAACGCATCATACTTGTCTCTACCAAGCTCCCCGTTTTCCAACTGTACTTTAGCCTGCTTATCAGCCTGTTTCAAAACGTTAAGCTTATTAGACGTTTCTTGGATTTCTTTCTGCAAAAAAGCCTGCTTTTGGCTTAAAAGCTGCGTGCTAGTCGGATCAAGTTTCAAAAGCCTATTAACATCACGAAGCGACTGCTCGGTTGAGCGAATAGTCGAATTCACCTGTTGTAAAGACTTATCTAAGCCTGTAGTATCCCCACCAATTTCAACAGTAATACCTTTAATCCTGCTTGCCATAACTTCACCTCCCTTGACTCTTAATTTACGCGTGAAAAAATTCAGATTTTCTGTTTAATACCGCAATGTGAGAATGACTGGTTTTCGTCTAGAACCTATCAAATTCTGTTTGGCTTGCGAGCTTATCGTATTTCACACTATCGTTTGCTTTCTCCGTCCACATGTCTAAAATCATGCCGATGGTTAAAAGATCCAGTTCGCCAATACTAATCCCAATTTCGGTGCATCTAAGAAGAAACAACGCGGTTGTCATTTGCCGTGTTGTTGCTTTAAATTTTTTTTAGATTTTACTTCAGTTTCCAAGTTTGCTCCCCAAAGTTCTAGAATTTCAGGAAGAATCTCGTAGATAGAAAACATTTCAAACTCGTCAAGCCACTCATCAATACTCGCTGGAATACTATTATCCGCATGGTAAGCCATGATATAAGCCACGTTTTCAAAAATTTCAAGATCCGATATTTCAAAAACACCCTCGTTGATTTTGAAAGACTGCTCTAATTTTGACAGGTCTTTGAAAATATCACGCTTGAATTTAATACGATACAATCTTGGAATAGTGGCGGAAGAACGAAACTTCACGTCTTTACCATTTACTTTTACTGTTTTTTCTAACACTTTTACCCCTTTAAAACTTATTTGATTTCCGCGTTAACTTGCGGAACGTACACGCTCTTATACCATTTCTCATAGGTTTCTTTTGAAGTAGTGTCACCACTCCTAGATTTCACCAAACCATCTTCTCTAGGATCAGCCGTAAGCGACAAAGTTTCCGTACCCGGTTCTATAGTGTCTTCCTTAGTTTCTGACTCGATAGACGGTCGTGTTGCTGAACAGTTATATAAAACGTGTCTGATCGCGTTCACGTCACCATCAAACTCAAACAGGAGCGCGAATTTTTCTGTTTCACTAATCTTCGCGTTTTCAACCAGCACACCGTTTTTATCTAGTTCTTCTCGTAGTATTTGCGTCCTAAACCATTCAGGTATAAGAGCAATTTCCAAGTCGCCACTGTAACCGTTGTTAGCAGTCGACCTGAAGTAAACAATCCCGTCAGCGTAAAACGGTGAGGATTCACCCTCAGCCTCAAGGCTTATACTCACCGCCCCCGGAATCGGCTTAGGCTCATCGTAGGAGAAACCACTCGAATCTTTTTTAAGTTTTGCCGCGTACACGTTTTTCAGATTGTATTTAACCTTGTTTCCCATTTTCTGTTACCTCCATTTCAAAAATGTAGAGTGTTTCATAAAGCTGTTCCAACTCTATGAACGTTTCTGTTTTGTTATAAAAAATGCCGTGCCTATCAAGCACGGCTTCAACTTGTTCTTCCAGCACGGGGTTCTTATAGTCTGCGTATAGTTCAATATGAACTTCGTTTGCTTTAAAATACGTTTTCCCGTCTGCAGAAAAATTACTGCTCGCAGGCGTAAGAAACAGGAGGAAAGGCGGATTAGGGGATTCTCCTTCAGCAAAATGGTGATATGCGAAAGGAAAACCTATCTCCCTCATAATGTTTAAAAGATTACCCATTTTTAACCGCCTCCTCTATTTCTTTTTCAAAACTTCGTACTGCTTTACTCTCAGCCTCAGCAATGTGTGCTCTAGCTTCCACGCGTCCGCCGCCTCGTTTAGCATGACCGTACTCTAACAAGTGTGTAAGCTGATACTTGTTTCTAGAATGCACTACGAGAACTAGTCTGCTGCCTGTTTCGCTTAATGTTTTAACAGCCCAACTTTTCGCATACGCTCCAGTTCGTTTAGGAGCTGTCATGTTAATTTCTTCTTTTGCTGTTTTACCAGCGTTTTTTACTGCTTCTTTTACTTTCCCGGTTGTAACTTTCGCGTAAGTTTTAAGCTCTCTAATAACTTCTTTAGAGAGGCTGCCAATACTTACTTTGCTCACTTTTTACACCTCTTACAGTGAAGTTTCAGGCTTTTCTTCTTATAATTCATGTGGTCAACACCTAAAATCTCGTAAACCGTATCACGGAAAATAATCCTGTAACCAAGAGATGAGACTACGGCTGTTTCTTTCGAATAGCGGATAGTAAAATCTATTTTTGACTCATCCCACACGTTTCCCGCCGAAGTCTGCTCCATTGGACTTTCAGCACTCACCGTCGCGTAACACTCGTAATATTTACTCCACTTAATCTTATGGTTACCAATATCATCAATTTCAACACTGTTTTTAAGCAGCACAATACGCTCGTTTAATAAACTTATTCTCATTTAAAACCCCGTTTTTCTAACAGTAAAAAGCATCGAACGTAAAGTGAGAGTTAGCGTGTGATGGTCTGCTTCTTCCCGATGCTCATACAAGTAGCCTGTAGCGTATAAGACTGCGAGCCGATACTCGTCAAAGTTTTCACTAATCAAACTAGTATCGTTTTTACGAGCTACTCCCTGGCAGAGTTTTTCAGCAGAACGAATAAGGGTGTTGATAAGCTCATCATCTTCTCGACTATCCACCCTAAGATAGTTTTTTGCTTCCTCGACTGTAACTATCATCAACACCCCTCCTTAACTTTTAAGCTGCTACGCTTGTTTTAACAGGCAGAATCTGTACTGCTTCTTTAAGCACGAGTTTGCCGTCTACACGCTCTTTAGCAACGAAACCTATCATGCCGTTTCCAGCGAAAAGTTCGGTAAGCTCTTTAAACGAGCGTGAACCACGGTCGCCAATGTTGTAGTACGAGTAGTCACCAAAAGCCACCATGTTTTCAGGCGCGTAAGCAGACGTGTAAACCGGGTATCCGAGAATCCTGTTCGGCTCATCATCCTGGTATGAAGGCTGCCAAACATACGCGCCATTATTGTCTTTAAGTTTTCGTATGCTCGCGACCGTTTTATCGTTCATAATAAAACTCGCGTTTTTACGGTATGGTCGCCTCAAAGCGTGAACAAGATCAATCAGATCATCAGTTTTAATACCGGTAGTTTCTTTAAGGAACGTACCACCGTCTTTCTTGTTGAAAATACCAGTCGGTTTTCCCACGCCATCCCCGTTAAGAAAAGCGTCTTCCTCAGCGTTAGCCAACGCCATGCCGAAGGATGTGAGAAGATGATTCTCGAGGTTAAACGCATTATCATACAAGAGTTCTTCAGTAACTTTTACCGCAACGTGAAGCTTATGAGCGTCAAGCAGGATTTGAGCAAACTTGGAATCCCCAAAGTTAAGGCTTGCGCCTTCTTCAATCCAAGCTGCTGCAGGATCGCTCATCGCAACATTAATCTTATGCTCGCCACTAGTAGTAATCGTGGTAGCAAGAGAGCGAATAATGTTTTCTTCTTTCAACGTTTCAATCAGACGATTATCGTATTCTTCCGGCACAAGATACCCACCGTCAGAGTCAATCCCTTCTTGAAGAATATTGTCCAACTTTTTGAAGTTAGAACGTAGAGCTGTAAGCATTGCCTGCTTATACTCGTCACGCGCACGACCTTGTTTTTCAAGGTTCACACCTGTTTTCATAGGTTTTGCAACAATCGCCTCGGATGTTGGTTTTGAAAGCTCCTTATCCATTACTTCCATCTGCTCTAAACGTTCAATTTCCATACTGTAAGCTTTCACTTTCGCTTCCATCTCATCGTAAGTTTTCGCGTCTTCTTCTGAAATAAGCCCGTCCTTGTCACGTTTAGACTCAAGGAAAGCTTTTGCACCCTGCCAGGCCTTGTTACGTTTCTCAACCATGTTTGAAATAGTGTTCATCATGTTTACCTCCAATTTTTGATTAAAAAAAGACGATCCATAAGATCGTCTGCACTAATATTGTTTGTTTCCTTACCGCTTATCCGGCAGGCTTTACATATTTTTTCCAATAACGTGTTTTGCACGCTTGCTTTCGAATACAATGTTGAAACTTGTGGTATGCCAATATCAGTGGTTTCACCTCTAGTTAAAACACCGTCCGCGAACCCGAGTTCTACCGCCTTGTTAGCATCCATCCACGTTTCCGAATCCATTAAATGCGACAGTTTCACACGGTTAAGCCCTGTTTTAATCTCGTAAGCGTTAATAATGGACTCTTTGACCTCATCAAGCATTGATATTGCTTTTTCCATTTCGTTTCTGTTGCCAAAAGCAACCGTCATAGGATTATGGATCATAAGCATTGACACCGGGCTCATATAAACCTTTGTGCCAGCCATCGCAATCACTGATGCAGCCGATGCTGCAATACCGTCAATTTTGACCGTCACACAACCCTTGTAATCCATGAGCATGTTATAGATTTGTGCTGCAGCCACACAATCGCCGCCAGGCGAGTTAATCCACACTGTAATATTCCCACTACCAGCGTTTAACTCGTCTTTAAAAAGTTGTGGTGTAATATCATCATCAAACCATGATTCTTCAGCAATCGTACCGTTAAGAAACAGTGTCCTCTCAAAAATCTCATTATTCTCACTGTTGACCGCCTGGTTTTTCCACTGCCAAAACTTCCTCATCACCTTTTTCCTCCTTTCCGCTACTGTTTGCGAACGCTCCTGCACGGTTAAGCGGGAGCATGTTACCGTTAATCAAATACAAGTCGCCACCTTCACAGGCTGGAATCTTATCCAAGTTTTCTAACTGTCTAATATCGTTTGCGCTCATCCAACCGTTTTGACGAGCGGTAGCATAACCATTCATACGACTCTGATAGTCTCCTCGAAGAAGACCATCCACGTTAAACTTCACATAATAGGTTTCTTTCTCCTTATCAGTAAAAAGCCGCCTCGTAATAGACTGTTCAAAACGCGCCACCCAAGGATCAAGCGTGTATTTCACAAACTCCAGCGACTGCTGCTCAATATTAGAAAAACTTGATTTTTCCAAATCACCAACCATGTGTGGTGGGACTCTAAAAATACGAGCAATCTCGTTAATCTGAAACTTACGAGTCTCTAAAAACTGTGCTTCGTTAGGCGAAATAGAAATAGGCGTATACTTCATGCCTTCCTCTAAAATCGCTATCTTATGCGAGTTAGAACCCGAGAACCCCTTATTCCAACTATCCCTCATACCAGACGGATCTTTTACTGTTCCGGGGTATTCCAAGATGCCGCTTGGTGTAGCACCGTTAGCGAAAAACGATGCACCATACTCTTCCGTAGCTATCGCCATACCGATAGCGTTTTTTGCCATCGCAATAGGCGAATAGCCAACAAGCCCGTCAAAACCAAGACCGGGAATATGAAGCACGTCAAAGGGTTTAAGTTTCACACTCGTTTCTTTACCCGCTAAAACATCACTATCATTTAACGTATACTCGTAAAAAATTTGACCACTCTCATCCCGGTCAACTCTCATACGATCAGGCATTAAAGGGTATAAGCCTAAAACCTCGCCTTTACCGTTTCGAATAATCTGCGCGTAAGCATTACCCCATAACAGTAGATGCGTCATCAAGGTTTCTCTAAACACGAAGCTTGTCATTTCAAGATTCGGCTCATCATGAAGCACCTTATACAAAGGATGTTTAACCGCTTTAGCCGTACCCGTACTCGTCCGCTCATACACGTGAAGCGGCAGACTCGCCACCGCTTCAGACAGGATACGCACACACGAGTAGACAGCCGTCATCTGCATCGCCGAACGCTCATTCACCCTCTTACCAGAAGAAGACATGCCACTAATAAACCTTTGAGCATTCAAGTTAAAACGATTCTCAGGCTTATCTCTACTCTTAAAAATTTTACTAAAAATACTCATACCCCTCCTTATTACATGAATAGGATTCCTCGAGCGTCATACACGCTCTTCGTGTTCGCGTTACCGCATCTGATAGCACGGTCAAGTGCCATGATGGTTGCGATAGCACCGTCTATTTTCTCGGTTGATTTTTCCTTATCGCATTTAATGTTTCCTGCAGGATCAGTGCGAATGAAAATGTTATCCATATTCCAGCGAAGCACCGGATGAGCGGAGTGTGCGATTTTCTGCTCGAGTGTAAGCTTCATAAGCTCCTTGGTAGGCGGACTCATATCCTTAAATCCCTGTCCGAACGGAACCACGGTAAACCCCATGTTTTCAAGGTTTTGCACCATTTGCACCGCGCCCCAACGGTCGAAAGCAATCTCACGAATATTGAAACGTTCACCTAAAGTTTCGATGAATTTTTCAATAAACCCATAGTGAACAACGTTTCCTTCCGTAGTTTTAATAAACCCTTGTTTTTCCCACACGTCATAAGGCACGTGATCTCGTTTCACACGCAAACTCAAGGTTTCTTCAGGCACCCAAAAATATGGTAGGATACGAAACTTATCCGACTCATCTTCTGGTGGAAAGACCAAAACAAAGGAGGTAAGGTCGGTGGTGCTTGAAAGGTCAAGACCCCCGTAGCAGACCCTGCCCTCGAGTTCTTCTTCGTTCACCTGAAAACCGCAAGCATCCCACTTTTCCATCGGCATCCAACGAATAGACTGTTTCACCCACTGGTTAAGACGAAGCTGACGGAAAGCATTCTCTTCACCGGGATTTTGCCGGGCTGACTCGAAAGCAGCCTTAACTTTCTCCATTTGAACCGTCACCCCAAGAGAAGGATTAGCTTTCTTCCACACCTTCGGATCCGTCCAATCATCCGAATCTTTTGCACCATAAATCACTGGGTAAAAAGTTGGATCAATTTTCCTACCCTCGAGAATATCCACTGCTTTCTGATGCGTCTCATAGCAGATAGAATGCGTATCCGTACCAGCCGTGGTAATCAGAAAATACAGTGGCTGCATGCGAGCATCCCCGGAGCCTTTAGTCATCACGTCAAAAAGTTTACGGTTTGGCTGCGTGTGAAGCTCATCAAACACGACACCGTGAATGTTAAAACCGTGTTTAGAGTAAGCTTCAGCCGACAACACCTGGTAGAAACTGTTAGTTGGTAGGAAAATAATACGTTTTTGCGAAGCTAAAATTTTAACCCTACGATTAAGAGCCGGACACATTCTAACCATGTCCGCCGCCACATCAAACACGATCGTTGCCTGCTGACGATCCGCCGCACAACCATAAACTTCCGCACGCTCCTCATTATCCCCACAGCATAAAAGCAGTGCCACTGCAGCAGCAAGCTCACTTTTACCCATCTTCTTAGGTATCTCAATATAAGCAGTATTAAACTGACGGTAACCATTCGGTTTCACCACGCCAAACAAGTCCCTAATAATCTGCTCCTGCCAGTCAAGGAGCTTAAAAGGCTTACCAGCCCACGTTCCCTTCGTGTGTGTTAAACATTCAATAAAACTTACAGCATAATCCGCTAAATCCTTACTATAGGTTGAATTTTCTTTTTTAAACTTAGTAACCTCGTATGCTTGCAACTTAAGCTCCTCCTTTCTTTAGGCATAAAAAAAGACGCTTTCAGCGCCCACATCATTTCTTATCTTTCCTACGAGAAACAGGGCCTAAAAGCCCTGCTACTTTTAATAAAACTTCAGTTTCTAGTTTCTAGCGTCAAGGATCATTTCTAAAGCCTCATTTGCAAGCTTGCCTGTTGGCATAATATCCCAGCCTCTATCATAGTTTGCGATAACCTTGTTATTGTTTTTCAAAGTAAGCTTGGAAATTCGACCCTGGTTAATCCCATATTCGCTTGGCTCTTCAAAAACCTTCATACTGTAGCTTACAACCTGATCTTCAACTTTAAGCGTATCTTGTTCCCACATGGTTTTGCTCCTTTTTCTGTGCTTTTTGTTAGTACTATATATCACTCTAAAAGCACCTAATAGCAAGTCATAAATGAGAAAAAATCGCAGGTAATTCCACGATTTTTCTTTAGGTTTAACCAATTTTTCTTTTTAATTTCTTGCCTGTTTAATCGCTTGGTAGGCTTTTTGAATATCCTTGTCCAAGGTTTCAGCATCCGCAAACAGTTCAAACTCCGTATCGTTTAGTTTTCCTTCGCTTACCTTCCAAAGCTCCTCGTGAGCTTTACTGGCGCAGGTTTTTGCTGTTTGCGCAATGTCGAGCATGCTGATAGCCGAACTAATTTTCCCTTCTTCAGCTTTTTTGATTGCGTTTAGCGTGTAGCGTCTGCAGGCTTTAACTTCGCTTGTAAGTCTTTGTAAGGTTTCTTTTTTCATAGGTTTTTCTCCTTTGCTTCTTTGCTTTTGCTGATACTATATATCACTCTAAAAGCACATATTATCAAGCAATAAATGGGATAAAACCGCTGATATTTCCACTAATTATTGTTCTTACAAGTCGCTAATTTTTCGGCACTTATCCACGCCATAAACAACACTTAGCCCGCTTCCTGTTTCCCAAGAAACCATGATTGAACCCATATCATCAACACCTCGTACTCTGCCTTTAGTGCCGATAGGAGGTGCCTGAACATCATCCATTAAGATAAGCTCTACCACACAACCTATCGGATAAGTTTTTCTCAGCTTTTCAACCTGTTCTCTACTTACCGTTCTCATCATTCACCTCTTTCGTTTCTAAAAGCACACGAGCCTTCTAAACGGGAAAGCAAAATCTTTCTATCCTTTTTAAACTCGTCTCCTATAAACCCGAGTCTAAGAAGAAAACATCTGAAAGCATACTTATCGTTAACCGGCTTATGCTTAGTTTCATTCACATGTTTTACTTCCAAGCTCATTTTGCAAAGAGCAGAAATAAGCTTCGTGTAAGTATCCATATGATCTTGGCTTACATCTTTAAACCAGGGAAAACTAACTGTTTCATCGTTTTCTTCTATTTCAAGGCTTGTCACATCGAGTGCTTTTTTGATTAAATCACCCTTGTTTTTGATGATTTTTCTAAGCTTAGTCACATCAAGCTTATCTTTTGGAAACTCGACTGTAAGCATGCGTGTGCTTTCACTCAGGTTTTCCGGAAGGCTTATACCATAATCGCCCTCGAGTATTTGTTTTAGATCCTTTAGGTCTTCATCATCCGCAGATGTTACTGTCCCAGTTTTATCAACTGTGAAAGGACCTATCTTGTAAGCCATGCTGGGTGTTTTAAGATACGCGGCTTTAAGACCTGTTAAGTTTTCTATTGCTTGTATGAGTGGTTTTCTTTTAGAACCTTTTAAACCATATTCTAAGCTCATTTTAATACCTCCTTTAGGTTTTTCCTTGTGTATATACATCACTCTAAAGAAGGTTTATAGCAAGTCTTATGTGCTTTCTTTCGCCTGAAAATAAGCGATATTTTTGAGAACGAAATACACGCAGGGAAGTGCCACGCCGTTGCCCCACATCTTGTATTCCGCTGAATCAGTGTGAGGATTTTTAAGCCATTTGATTATCTGGTTTTTGCTTTTAGGCTTACAGGCGTTCGTGACTAGTTTTCGATGTGTTTCAAACACATCCTGCCAAAAGATAAGCTCTTCATCGCTCGGATTTTCCGTTTGAAGACTATCACACCAACAGTCAGGAAAACCCTGCAGTCTTGCACATTCTTTCGGTGTTAAACGTCTAACCACATAGTGTTTATCCTCATTCATATCGTTTACGACAGGAGGATCTTTATAGTCACTTGCCACAAGCGTGTCTGTCATTTCAGCCCGAGCATTCGTGTGATGCGAGTTTTTACTCGTAGAGTACACGATTGCAAGACCGCCTTGATTAGCTTCAGGCGAGTTTAGCCCTGTGTTAATTGTTCTTGCCAGTTTCGTTTCATACACTTTAGCACGCTTGTTTTTCGTGTTGAGCGATGTTAGACGAACGTCAAAACAGGTTTTATCACAAACCACAAAAGGCTGATTATTCCCGCCGGTTCCAAACGTGGAAAGCACGGTTTGAGACACGCTAAGAGGTCCTTTATACCGTGAGTCATGTCCGTGATTTTCAAACACGAGCGGTGGATGGTTTCCCACACTTGCTGTAAGCGTGCCGCTTTTGTTTTCAAACACGTCCATTCTGCTTCCACCCTGATCGTTTAAACAGTATCTTTCGATTGCATCACCAGTGCCTGTTTCAAAATGTCCGGCAGTTTCTTGCCACGGCTTTCCGCTCGCCGTAAAATCCCCAGGCATGCTTTCTTGCTCAAATAATATTTTTCCGGCACTTTGTCCATCAAAATCTGCGACAAGAAAGATACGTTTTCTTCTCTGGGGTACTCCGAAGTATGAAGCATCAAGTACCCTCCATGCGAGTGAGAAATCTTCTGCCATGACAAGTCCTGCACTGCTCCATTTTTCAGGTCTAGGAGCATTAAACGAATGTCCTTTGACAGCACAGATTTCTTTGATAACTTTCTCGAAGTCTTCTCCTTTATTTGAGGAAAACGCTCCCGGAACGTTCTCCCAAACGATATATCTTGGTTTTTGTCCACCTGTTTTCCTCCTCATCTCTTTAATAATCCGAACCGCTTCAAAAAACAGGTTCGAGCGAGAACCGCTAAGGCCTGCCCGTTTACCTGCAATCGACATGTCCTGACATGGACTTCCAAACGTGATAATATCAACCGCATCCACAGCATCACCGTTAATCTTTGACACATCACCTAAATGCTTAACATAAGGCAATCTTTTAGTGGTAACTCTTATAGGAAACGGCTCAATTTCACTTGCCCATAAAGGTTTAATCCCCGTAAGCGTAGCCGCTAAAGGAAAACCGCCCGAACCATCAAAAAGGCTGGCGAGTGTAAGTGTTTTACTCATCGCCAGCCTCTTTCATCATTTCAATTGCCTGCTTAAAGCTATACTGTTTCCCATCTCGTATAAGAAGCACGTCCTTGGTTTTATCCTCGTGAAACTTCATATACCGTTTAACCGCAACGTCAATGAATTTAGGTTCAAGCTCCACTCCAAAACAAACTCTGCCAATCTGCTCACAGGCTATAAGCGTGGACGCTGATCCTAAAAACCCGTCTAACACAACACTGTTTGTTTGCGTGCTTTGTTTAATAAGATAAGCGATTAACGGCACGGGCTTACTTGAAGGATGCCCACAGCCTTCTTCCTTCGAGTTTTTAATCCCATCGAACTCAAACACGGCTGTCTGTTTCTGATCACCATACCACTTATGTTTACCGTCTTTACGCCAACCGTAAATAATCGGCTCCATATTAAACTTCCAGTCCGTTCGCATAAGTGGAGCTCTCGGCTTTTTCCAAATTAAACCGGCTGCCACCTTAAAACCTGCGTCCTCAAAAGCATCGTAGAAAACACGTGCTTTCATCGTTGCGTAAAATTCGTAAATAGATGCGTCAGCTGCCATAGAGTTTTTGAAGTTGGTAAAAACTTTCATTAAAAACTCGTAGCCTTCTTTATCACTTAAATCATCATTTTTAATTTTCCCTGACGCGTTTTCAAGGTTTACGAAATAAGGTGCGTCCGTGCAAACAAGATTTACTTTCGTTTCACCCAGCAGTTTTTCAAACGTGGACGAATCAGTTGAATCACCGCAAATAACACGATGCTTACCAAGCGTCCATATGTCACCTGTTTTAGAAAAACACGGTTCTTCCAATTCTTTTTCAACATCAAAATCATCATCGCTTACGTCTTTATCAGCATCAAAAATACTGGAAAGCTCTGCCTCGTCAAACCCGAGAAGATCAAGGTTAAAATCAGCTCCTTCAAGCTCCGACAATTCAACTGCTAATAGCTCATTGTCCCAGCCTGCGTTAAGTGAAAGCTTATTATCCGCAATAATATAAGCACGCTTTTGTGTTTCAGTTAAATGGTTTTCTTTCACGCACGGAACTTTTTTAAGACCCAGTTTTAGTGCCGCGGCAAGCCTGCCGTGGCCTGCGAGAATCGTATTATCTTCCGCCACTAGAATCGGGGAAAGGAAACCAAACTCGCGAATACTTGCCGCTATCTGAGATACTTGCGCCTCAGAGTGCGTGCGAGCGTTTCTCACATACGGGATAAGCTCACTTACGTCAGCCAAATAATACTGCATTTCTTTTTCCATAAGCTTTCCTCCCGTTAGAAAAGACCCCAGCAAGCCAGCTTTTCAAAACCACCCACCGAGTCAATATAATCTTTCGCAATTTTCACAATCTGCGCATACGGTTTACCATCAACCATTTCATCCCCGATAGCACAAGAAAACTCAACCACCCGTCCGGTTTCCTGCGCTTTCAAAAACGCGTAAATATTAACCGACACGTCAGCTTTCGTAAGATCTTTACCATGAAGGCCGCCGCCTGTAACAGCATCAGCCATGTCTGACCCGAGTTTTCGGTTAACCGCCCCCGTATCCACGCTGATACCACCCGTCCAGTCGCCTAAAGGATTAACAAACGCTGTCGGATAGTCTTTCAATAAGTCTTCTCGTTTAGCGTGAGACTGGCAGATGATAAGCTTTTCACCATCAAGAACATACTTGCCGTCATACGGATACTTTTCATAAACCTTTCGAGCAATAGTAGAAAGCTTCTTCTGCTCGCCTGTTAGTGGTACGCCTTTAAAAATCCCATTATCAGCGCAACGAACCATACCATCCTGGTTTCGGCTTAAATGCTTATCCTGCGGCACAACCGTAATATCAATCTTTACTTTCCCAGGGCTTAAACGGTGGATAATATTTTTAATATCCTTAAACTTAAACATCACCGTGCTTTCAATAAACACGGCACACTTACCATGCCCAAGCATCACCTCAACAGCAATCTTCGGATTCTCATCAATCTTGTAAGCCAGATCAACAATTGCTCCAGCAATACGATCCGCAATCTTGTCAACATGCGACGGGTTTACTTTTTCTATCATAATTTTTTCTCCTAAATGTTTTTACGTGTAATAAGCAGGCGTTCCATTAAATCGTTTTGAGGTGAAACACCATCAAACTCAGTCGAACAGTTTTCTTTCACAATCTGGAAAATCTCATTCCAAAGCCTGACCGCCTGATTCATGTAGTTAATACCAATATTGATAAAAGGCGATGGTATCGGTTTTCCCGTGGTCGGATGCTTGGAAAGAAACCCGAGTTTACTGGTTACTTCCTCGCATTGAATCCAACGAGCACAGCTCATCGCATACCGTTCAATAAGAGGAGATGGCACTTTACTGCTCACACCAATGTCTTTTAGCCACTTCCACGTTTCAGCAAAAATTTCTCTAGCCTGAAGCTGAGTACCATCTTTTTGCGTGGCAGATAAAAACTCGTGAGGCTGAGGCATTTCAGCACCTTCAAGCTCCGGAATATCAAGAACACTTAAAGGCCTGCCACCGGGGTTTCCTTCACTCGCTTTTTCAACAACCGCTTTCTTTTTACGCCCGGCACCCACGCGTCTGCCGCCACGACCGCCGATATTATTTGATTTTGTAGGCAAACTTTCCGCCTCCTTCCCACGTGAGTTTTAACTATTAAAAAATTTTTGTGTCTGATTTTGCCTATTACCCTTTTGAATATGCTGTTTTTGCACGCGAGACCCTGCGCCCGTTCCCCATGGGGTAGGCTCGTAGAGATTTAAACCCCCCTAGGGGGTGGGTTATTTGTTATGCCAGCGGTCTCCACGCTTAGCGTGAATTTTAGAATGACAGGATTTGCATAGAGAAATAAGATTCTCTCTAGCGTGTGTTCCGCCTTCAGCAATCGGTTTAATATGATGAACCTGTTCTACCGGCACAAGCATATGGTTCTTAAAGCAAAGCTCACAGAAAGGATGCTCTTTCACATAAGAATCTCTGACTTTCTGCCATGCTCTGCCGTAACGCTTGTGAGCATCATAAGGACGCTCGTATTTTTCGTAGCGTCGGTTCTCTTGTTTTAAGTGTTCCTCGCAAAACCTGCCGTCAGTTAGGTTCGGACAGCCTTGATAAGAACACGGTCTTTTAGGTTTTCTTGGCAAGACTTATCCTCCCTTCGGGCATGAAAAAAGCCCTTTGAGATAATCTCAAAGAGCTTTTAACAAAATCATTTACAAAACTATATCACTATTTTCCAATTACATCGTTTAATACTTTCCAGCCTTTTTCACAAAAATTTATGTTTTCATTACATATAGTTTTTCCATTTTTCTCAATGATGATACTCGCCGCAAGGATACTATCACTATCTTGCTCAATAACATCACCATTTGCGGTTTTCCACTTTACTAGAATATCACTTTTACTTAATTTACCTTCAAATGGAACAACAATCCGATTTGGTTCGTCAAACTTACTATCAGAATAGGTGTTGATAATTATTTTATCTTTTTGCTTATATACATCTATGTAGTTATAGTTAGCCCTATATGAAGCTATTTTCTCTTTACTATCAATTTGAGCATTAAATGCATTATTATCAATACGATGCAAGAATAAGGTGATAAAACAAACGATAGCCACAACTATTGAAATACAAAATATCAGCACTTTCGCTTTTTTACTTATCTTATTCATACTCCACCAAATTCTAATATCTAACTTTACCTTATCATAAAGCAGATCCTATTCTCTTTCATGCATTCTATGCATCAGCAGCAACAACCAACCCTAATGTTACTAAGAATCCCAAAATACCTGTAATTAATACTGGAACAAAAGCACAAATAGCAACTACTCCCGCTACTGCTACACCTATTTCAACAACATCTTCAGGAATTTCAGGAACCTTTATTGTAAAATCACGAAATGTAATTAAGTATTTTACAATCACCGTTATATGTTCATCAACATCATCTAATGTTGGTAATAGATTTTCTGACATTACCTCAATAGCTAACTCCACTTGATTTGGAGAAATAACTTTTCCAGTGAATGCAATATCACCCGATTTTACTGATGCTGCAATATTTGCTATAGATTTTTGAATCATGTCTCCGCCCTTCATAATTCTAATATCTTTAGCAATTTTAGAAATTTTATTTTCACATGCAGCACTTAGAGAACCATCACTATTTAGTTCTATCGAAACGTTGTAGGAATTATTAGGCACTGTCATCAATTCTGTTACTGCTTCTACCGAGGTTTGAATACTAATAGTAGGCAGTTCAGTATAACTAAGAATAATTTCTTTATTATATGAAAGACCAAAACTAGTAAGCTGATTTAGCAGATGTAGAGGCTCTACTACATCATACACAAACTGTGTTCTTGCAATATTTACTTTGTCTTTTATATTTTCCTTTTCTAGTTCGCCTTTCGTCATTTTTGTTACACTATCAAATTTTGCGATACCTTTATCTCTTCCAGAATATGCATCTTTATCAAGAGCAAAAGTCGGTCTAGATTGGAAAGAGAATTCATTAAATTGGTCGAACGCCCAATTGTTAGGAATTGCATAACCTAAATTCCCACTAAAACCAGTAGACATATCCGCTACAAACGAATATTTAGCATATCCTGCTTTGCTTACTTTTGAGCAGATTAATCTTGGGCCATATACACCAACTTGGTATTTCTTAATATTTTCACAACTGTTGAATAGTAAACTTATCTTCTTGAAATACGGTAAAATCATGCTGTCCAGCTGATATCCATAAGCATCAAAATCAACAGCAAAGTATATTGTACTACCAGAAGGAATACAAATCCTTTTTGCAGCGGAAATAGCAACCTGTGCATCAACAGTTCCCTGGTTAGGATTCGCAAAATATTCAGGATAATATCCTCCATCTTGATAAATTGGAAATACGGAAAGACCAGCGTTTTTTATGTTTTTAATTTCATCTAAAGTTAGAGCTTTAGATGTTGACTTTCCAACATACCCAGTCAAATATCTTCCAACAATCTGGTATCCTGCCGCTTTTAAATCTTTAGCTTGTTGAGCATTTAGTACCGTTGCACAGTCACACGCCTTGGCAGCTCTGTCTGGATTGCCTTTACTAGTTAACAACGACATCCACGTGTTAACATCAAGTGCTCCGCTGACTGGAAGCTTATAGTCTTTCTGGAATTTAGTGAGTTGCTCAGCAAAATCATCATCCCAATTCTCATTTTGAAGACAATCATATCTAATACAATTAAGTACAGCTTTTGCTAGCCATACCCACTTACCATAGGAAGAAGCGTTTTGCCTGCTAATAGTTTTCAAATTACCTCGTGTACCATGTCCAAAATTACCCGTGGCATCATCAGGCGAATAGCCTTCTAACGACTGTAAAATTTGGATAAGTGCGGTATTCATTTCTCGACCATACAAGCCGTCACAAGGAATGATACCTGTATAATCCTTATAGGTTCGGTTAATAGTTTGTTGAATAATCCTAATAACGTCAATACCACCGTAACGCTTTAGTAA
The DNA here is from genome assembly GCF_056746795.1 of Gardnerella sialicivorans subsp. sialicivorans. Taxonomy (NCBI): domain Bacteria; kingdom Bacillati; phylum Actinomycetota; class Actinomycetes; order Bifidobacteriales; family Bifidobacteriaceae; genus Gardnerella; species Gardnerella sialicivorans. The sequence continues at coordinate 219,805 of NZ_JBWPXA010000003.1, read as the reverse complement.
AACGAACTGCTGCATAGAAAGAAGAGCTTTCATTACATCAATTGTGACAGTAGAATCACCACCAATGCCCATATCATTCTTCAACTCTTTAATAGCATTCCCAGTACCACCATAAAAGTTTTGTGTAATATCATTACCAGTAGAGTAACCCTTGCACCATAAAGCACCTTGAATAATCGAGTAAACATTACTTTGCGACTTATCACTATCGGATTGTTGCTTAACACCATGTGGATAACGTTGATTAAATTTACGTGTTGTACCAGCACCAAAATTATTTGCTGTTGCTGTTATACCAAGCTCAATCTGCAAAGCACGAATAAGCCCATTAATTGTATCCCAACCAGTATTCCCATCAGTAATAACTGAACCAAACCCAGGCTTATCACCATAGGTTTTGTTTAACCATTGCTGTGTTAGTAATACCATCTGATCCATGTTGTGCCCTCCTTTTAGGCATGAAAAAAGCCCTGAAAGATTACTCTTCCAAGGCTTAGTATTTATAATTTTTGCTAACTATATAATACCATATAGAAGGCAGTGTCATCTCGTATCAGAGCGTACCAAACCGTACCATTTTTTCAGATTTGGATTAGATTATCTGGTAAAACCATGTGCTCTAACGCTTTACCATGCCACCTTATAATCGTCATTCTGCTAGCATGGAGTTCTTTACCAATATCCTCCCACGTCATGTTACTCATGTAACGGTAGCGTAAAATCATCTGCTCATCCACGCTTTCAAGTTTAGAAATCACATCCAAAATCTGCTCTTTCAAACTGATAAGCATCGTAATCTCCATGTTAATCTTTGCTTCTAAATCCATAACCCTTATAAGAGCTTTCACAAACGGAGCTTCTATACTTCGAGTCGTCTGCACATACTCCCTGTCGTATCTTAATGAAGAAACACTTGTAGCAAGCTCACGCAGTCTTACTACCTCATCCATGTCAGCTTTAATCCGCTTATCAAGAAGATAGGCTTGCCGTAAGTATTCTTTTTTGTTCATTCTTACCTCCATTTTGAGGTAAGTTCTCTTTAGAACCCCTTTCCCTCACTTCGTTAATTGATAGTCTTGCTTTAACCGACTCGATTAAAGCATCCTGCACTTTAGCCTTCATGCTTAAAGCCCTCATCACATCCTCATCAATCGTGTCCTTAGTGATGATGTGATGGATTACAACCGTGTCGATTTGCCCTTGACGGTTAAGCCTGGCGTTCGTCTGCTGGTAAAGTTCCAAACTCCAAGTCAGGGAAAACCAGATAAGCGTTGAACCGCCAGCCTGTAGGTTAAGACCATGACCCGCGGAAGCCGGGTGAATCAATGCTACAGGAATCATGCCGGCATTCCAGTCAGCAATATCAGCACTCGTTTTAATCTCACGCACGTTAAAACGTTTCTTAATCCGCTCAAGATCATGCTTAAACCAGTAAGCTACAAGCACCGGTTTACCGTTAGCAGCCTCGATTAAATCCTCTAAAGCGTCCAGCTTACGATCATGAATATGAACGCTTTCTTTTTTCTCGTTATAAACCGCGCCGCCTGCCATTTGAAGAAGCTTATTTGAAAGAGACGCTGCGTTAATCGCATCAATCTCTTTACCCTCCAACGACACCACCATATCCTGTTTCAGCTCATCATAGAGTTTTCGCTCCTTACCGGATAACTCTACTTTCACCTCGTTTATCACACACGCTGGCATTTTCAAATAGTCTTTCGACTTCATCGAAATCGTAATATCAGCTATCTGCTTATAGATTAAACTCTCAGCACCATCTTTAGGCTTATAAGAAAAAATCATGTGCTGGTTACGCTTATCAGGATTAAAAAAGTTCTGCCGATAATACGTAATGTAGCAGCCAAGCCTTTGACCCATATCAAGCAGCCTAAACTCAGCCCACAAATCCATAAGCCCGTTAGAAGAAGGCGTGCCTGTAAGACCTACAATCCTTTTAACTTTCGGCCTAGCCTTCAGTAATGCTTTAAAACGTTTCGCCTGATACGATTTAAAACTTGAAAGCTCATCTATCACAACCATGTCGAAATTAAACGGCAGGCCGCTTTTCATTATCAGCCACTCCACGTTTTCACGGTTAATAATATAAACGTGAGCAGGCGTTTTTAGTGCTTGAATCCGCTCCTTCTCAGTGCCCGTCACAACAGAATAAGTCAGGTGTTTTAAATGCTCCCACTTTTCTAACTCTAAAGGCCACGTAGTGTTCGCAACCCTAAGAGGAGCGATAACCAGAGTCCTGGAAACATCAAACGAGTCAAGCATCAGGTCGTTAATCGCTGTAAGACTTATAACACTCTTACCAAGTCCCATTTCAAGCAAAACCGCTGAAACCGGGTGTGTGATAATAAAATCAGTCGCATACTTTTGATACTCATGTGGCTCGTATCGCATCAATCACACCTCCAATCTGACTTTTCTCATCAACCACGAAAACCTTAAAACCTAAATCCTGTAAGTCTTTCATCCGTTTCACCTGTAAGACTCTAGGCTTTTTACCTGGTGCTTTAAGCTCGACAAAACCAATCTTTCCACTGTTTAGTAAAACCAGCCTGTCTGGAAGCCCGTCAACAGAAGGACTCGTAAGCTTTAAACAAAGTCCTCCCACAGCTTTAACATCACGGACGAGTTTTCGCTCAGTTTCCTTTTCTCGTAAAAAGCCCATCAGATACCTCTTTGTTCTTATACTTAAATTTGTATCCCTTAAAACATGGGATTCCTGTTTTCCTCATTTTTGCCCCGTTTACATCAGGCGAATGTTATTTGTGTAGCCATGTATGCTTTAGACCCATCTTTTACTTTTCTCTATATACACTTATATTTCTTTTATTTTTTCTTCTTATATAAAAAGTAAAGAAAAAGGGTACACTACAATACAAAACCCCTATTTATCAGGCTTTTCTTTCTTGAAAACGTGCATGGTAGCGTGTAGGCAACGCCTATTTTCGTGTATGAAAAAATCCTATAGAGCATTTCTCTTTGAACCCGGTTTTTACCATACGAAACATTTGCCTACACGCCAATACATTTTTCAGGAAGTATCTTTCAGTTTTACCGTGCTTTACATCAAAGAAAATCCTCCTGTGCCTGCAAATTCGGATTAATGGAAAGCCCACACCACTGGTAGCCCTTACCCGTCCGTTTTTTGCTATAACCCGCTAACAGTAAAGCCTTAGAAAAATCCCTATCGTTTCTAACATATTCACCGTTAAGGTTTGCCCACTGGCGGTAAGACAAGTAAAGACTCCTACTCATCTCCGTTTCATTCACGCCCTTAATGCAATAATCAGTGATGAAATGGCCTATCCAGTCGTTTTCAGCCCGATAAGCGTCCTTAGCCTGCTCTACCACCTTACAAATAGGGAATTTATAACTGTTTTGGATATAAAGCTTGGCTCCTTCAATCATCCATTGAAGTATTGCCCCACCTGCTTTTTGCAAAAGTTCATCAACATAGTCTGTTTTCGGATTCTTGATTTCTTTCGTAAACGGTGCGACAAAGATTCTCCGCCACGTTCCCTTATCGTTCGAACCGACTTTCGGCAGATGGTTCGTGTAGAGAATAGTTGAGTGGCTTGGTGTAAACGTAAAAGGAGCATAATATTTCCTCTCAGCTGAAATATCATCCACGCTTGCTATCTGTTTCAGCATGGAAATAGAAAGCCTTTGCCCTTCCTCAGTTTCCGAGGCAAGAATAAACCTTTTACCGCAAAGCTCCGCTAAATCCACTTTCACGTTTTTAGCCCGAGTGGTTAAAGACTCTGCAGGTATTTTCCCCGCATAATCTCCAAGCACGTGTGCTTCCGCGTTAAACACGGTCGACTTACCGTTACCGCCTGACCCGTACACTAGCAAAAGCGATTCTTCAAACACTTGACCTATAAGCGTACTACCCGCATGGCTTTGAAGAAATGTTTGAAACTCTTTATCACCTGCGGTAACCATATCAAGCGTTGTCTGCCACAAACCCATGTTCTCCTGTGAAGGGCAAACAGCGGTCATTTTCGTGCAGTACAAACACGGATCATGTGCTTTTAGCTCTCCAGTCTTTAAATCCACGATTCCGCAAGGCGTGTTTAGAATGAAAGCATCACGATCCAGTTCTTCGTTTGCAACTTCCAGCATGGATTTAGCAAGCTTTAATATCCCGGACACTTTACTGTGATCATTCATCTTCTTAGCAAACGAAAGATACTGTTTTGCCTGATTCACTTCACTCTTTGCTTTATCCGCCTGCTCTTTATCACCCGATGATTCAGCTTGAACGAACTCTTCGTAAGCTGTCTTAAACTCAACACCGGCATTCTTCAAAACCTTTTTAGCAATAAGCATGTAAAGTTTCATAACTTTAAGCTCAGACGCTTCCCACTTCTTTCCCGTCCAGTAAAGCCAGCCTGCAGACATCGTATAAACAGCCTTATTCTTGTTATGTTTGGCAAAAACCTCAGCCATCGCAATATCTGTTAAATCATCCGGCTTATACTCCTCATAGCTTTTGCCATACTCGCTAGGCGGAATATAACCTTCCTGACTTGCTACTTTAAGCCCGAACTTTTTAGCCGAATACCAGATTTTAGATAATTCTGCGTCAGGTAAAGGAGGATTACACCGTTCTGCTTCCCTCAAAAACTTCTCATGTGCTTCATCTGTCGCCCCATAACGTTTGATGAGTTTTCCTGCGATATGACTAAGCCTAGAGTTTCTCTGCCCTGATGGTATTTCTTCTGTTCCTGCATCAAATTCACTAAAATCTTCTTCCGAGAGAAAATCAGTAATTGTTTTTTCACCATCGTAAAGTTCTACCTGTGGAGTTTTAACACCGTAGAGAAAACGTGCCGCATCAAGAGCGTTACTGTCAAAATACGGGAATACTGATTGAATCCTTGTTTTAAGCTCCACATAAGCTTTAGCATCGCTTACTTCTTCAATTGGAAAATACACGTGAAAACGTGGTCTTGCACACTTCCCATGCTTGTCTTTCATGTGGTTTCTACTATAAGACGCGTAAAAGCACACGTTCGGAAACGCTAAAGCAACATCAAAAGGCGTCACCCAGTCTTTACCAACATCAGAATGATCGTTATCACAGTCCATCGGAATACAGGTAGATGAAATGAAATTATCTTTAGACCTATAACTGTTAGTAAATTGTGCTGTGACATGGTCAAAAGAGATAGCCTTATTAAAACTATCTCGATCACAGACTTTTATTTCGTCAGGATACAAGCAGTTACTACTGGTTCCCACACAGGAAGCTGTATAAATTTTGCACTCAAGCATCAACATTCACCCCCTAAATCCTTATCTGTAAAATACTTAATCGGCTGGTTTCGTTTTTCAGCCAGATTGATTTCTACTTGCATGCCGCCTGTGATTTTTTCTCCGAACACCCACAGCTCGTTGCACTTGCCTAAGAGAATAATGTCCATAAACATCGCATCCCCTCTATGCTTTTGATTCTCATCATCCATAAACGGGAAAAGCAGGTGTGGAGTGATAGGGATTGCTCCATGCAAATACGCGTAAGCCGCACACCGAATAGCGCGTTGCACGTTTTTCTCCTTATCTCCACGGTAGGGAGCACAAATGTAGACGATAGGCTTAAAATTCGGTGTTGTTTCTAAATGCTTTTTATAAGACTTACTCACTTTTAGCCTCCTGTTCAATCAACGGGTAGATTCCGTGTTGTGTCATGAGGTGATAGATGAAAAGCCTGCCTTTCTGAGTCCAATAAGTATGCATTTTTGAGTGTGTAACACCATTAGAATCCTCGTATGTATTTGTGCGAGATTTCGTATATTCCTGATTGGCATACTTTTGATATAAAAGCCAAATATCAGACTGCTTATACTGCACACCGAGCTCATGCAAAAAGTTATTCATCCACTGTGCTGACTTGCCATAATCTTTTGCAATCACACGCATAGAGATTATGTCTTTGCATTTAAGCACCACATCGTAATAGCTGGCTTTCGGTTTAAGCTCTGCTATCTGCTGTGTTTGCAAAGCTACAGTATTGGTAAGCTTCAGATTTTGCGATTCAAGCAGACTCAATTTCCTATTGGCTATTTGCAACGCACGTGCCATTACCGCATCAGGCGAGTTCCACTTCTCTTCAACAGAAATAAAGTATTCTCGAAATTTTCTGCCAAGTTCTGTACGCTGAATCATACATAGCTGTTTTGCCATATCGATAGTAAGCTGATGATTGGTTGCTGGTCTTCCACCAGTACTTTCCGACAAAAATGTCGAAAAGTCCTTATCTTCAACAAAACCGTAATCACACATTCTTGGGAACCACTTATCATAAGGTGTTCCGATATTAAGCGCTTGATGCAAAACACGGCCATCTACAGTCGGACGTTCATTGCTATAACTTATTTTGATTAGCTCTTTCATAGTAGCTACCTCCTAATTTTTATTGGAGGAACTGGCTCCTCCTATGAAGTAGCCACGGCGAATGCCAAAATCTGACGCTTTTTTAATATTCTTTACTAACTTTTTCTCAGCCCGCTTCAGCTTATGTGTAATATTGTTAGCCAAGCGATCCACGGCTTTTTTATAATCAGCCTCCGTTTCAAAAGCATCACGGCTAAGCATGGATGCAGCCTTTTCGTTAATCGCCATATTCCTAATACGGACAGCCATAAAAAGATCCGCAACATCCGGCTTTAAAATCGAGTAAACAAACGACTCTACTGCCCTATATTCCTCTGAAGCGTTAATCTGATTTACTGTTTTGAAAAAGATGCCGGGGTCTCTAACATCGCTCATGCAAGACTCATAATCATCGGCTTCCTCAGCGTCTTCACTGCTGTAAGGTTTAGTAAAGCCTTTATGCCTCTCATATTTATGCAGAGAGTTATACTCGGGACGGTTAAACTCAACATCTACCTTTTCTTGTGCTCTTTTCTCAAACTCTTCTTCGCTTTCATCGGGAAGAAGGTCGATATTAAGCCAGCCTTTAACCTCATCAAGCTTGAGGTCGAATGTTGTAAAATGATTGTCACAACGTAATTGAATTCTCATAAAAAATCCTCCATCTGATTTCCGATGAAGGAATTTCTTGAATTCAGCTCAAATAAGGCATGACAAAACACCACAAGCTAGAATGAAGAATTCCTTCATCTTGACTTGCAGCTGCCTTATTCGGTAAGACTGCTGTACTTATTTAGTTGTTCTATGCGGACTCCGAATAATCCTTAGCTAAGGGATATTTCCGCATAGAGGTTGAGGCATACGCCTCTTTGCAAAGCTACTGTCCTTTTATCGAATTTTTGCTTTGCTCAAAGGTATCTTTGCGTGATATAATTTACACATCAGCAAAGTTGTTTCTTTGATGATTTGATTGTATTAAATCGGATTTTTTATTTGGTTCTTGTTTGGATCAATGTGGTTCAATGTGGTTCAAAAAGAAAGGAGGGGTATCTTTGGACTTTAAAATGTTTTGTGCAATGCTATACAAACGTATCAGTGACGATTCTGATGTTCCTCAATTTGTGAAAGATTTAATTGCCATGATTACAAGCGTGCCCGAAGATGAATGGGGCACCAAAAAAGATCCCTCTGGATCCGTAAGCACAAATACATATCGTAATTTTGCTAAAAGAGGTATTTCAAAAAAAGTTACTAGAACAATTTGCTATAGGCTTACCCCTGAAATTTTTATAGAAAGCCTGAACTCAAGACCTTCAGAAGTTTTGAAATTATTAGCTCAAGATTTACGTCCGTATGATCCGAATGTTACTACTGCTAATGTTGCTGAAAAACTTGCTGACATATTCGTCAATATTATTAGAGAAACAGCAGGAATAATCGCACCTGATGTATTGGAAAAGAAAAAGCAACTACAATCCTCTTCTGATTTAAAAACCAGATACGGAAAATATTTATTGCAAGAATGTGAAAACCATTGTGTAATGAACGGTTGTTCTAAAACACTCGTACTTTCTAATGATTCCAATGTTTCAGAAGTCTATGAAATAAGCCGCATTGATAAGACTAAGGAGCCAACTATTGATAATCTTATAGCTCTTTGCCCTCAATGTTTTGCTGTATACCAAATGGACAATAGGAAAAAAGTTACAAGTCTCTTGTTCAAAAGAAAAAAAGCCCTAGCTAACCACATGGCAAACATAGGCTTACTTAGTTCCTCACAGCTGGAAAAGGGACTTACAGACGTTATTTACAAAATTACTAAACTTAATCAAAAAGATTTATTTGGCTCTTCTCTAGATCCAAAAGAATTAAAGGAAAAAATAGATCCTAGCAATGATTTCCATCTTTATCTAACAGTAAAACAACAAGTTACTAGTTACTTCGTGAAAGTCCAAGAAATTCTTGTTAACTTAGATAAAAGTAATGTTATCGATTATGAAGATTTACAAGCTCAAATGCGATCCATTTATAAAAAGCTTAAAAAAGCCGAACGGAGTGACATGGAGATTTTTGAAGAAATTTCTGAGAAACTGCATAAACTAACTCTTCAGCAATTGATTTATTGTCAAATCGTTGTGAGCTACTTTGTGCAGAAGTGCGAGGTGTTCGATGCAATTACCAAATAAGCTATACCCATATGAAAAAAGCACTCTGGCAACACTACCAGTAGTGCTAAAAATAATAAAAAGCGGAAAAACGAATGTAAAAGATATTTTTCAGTCTGCTTTGAACTCTTTAGACGAGCCTACTGACTTTTTATCCGTTATGGACTGTCTTTACGCTCTTAATGCAATTGATATGACAGATGAGGGTGAGGTGAAACTATGCTTATAGAAATTTATTCTCCTGCCTTTAAAGAAAATAACAATATTAGACCAGTCATTCAATTTAAAAAAGGTCTTAATGTTATTCAAGGGACACAAACAGGATCCAACTCAATAGGCAAATCATCTGCTCTATTAGCAATAGATTTTGCTTTCGGTGGCAACTCCTACCTTGATAGCGATGGCGTGAAATACGTAGGCAACCACGTTATATATTTTTGTTTCAAGTTTGACAAGAAATACTTTTTTAGTAGAAGCACAGCTAATGCAGATACGATTACTGTATGTAATGAAAAATATAAAACCACAGACAAAACACTGTCCAGAAAAGAATTCATCGAGTGGTTGAAAGAAAGATACGTCAGCAATAAAACCAATCTTTCCTTTAGACAATTAACCAGTACATTTTTTAGAATCTATGGAAAGAATAATCACGATGAAAATTATCCTCTGCAAGGATATAGAAATCAACCAACAAAAGAATCCATCAAAATTCTCATGAGCTTATTTGATTTCTACAAAGATATAGAACCATATCACAATCAATTAGACGTACAAATAGACAAGCTCAAAACATTTAAAAACGCTAGAAAATATAGTTTCATATCCAATCTGGTTGGTGGCAAAACACAGTATGAAGAAAACATTAAAACCCTTTCCAATCTACGGGCTGAACTTAATGCGTTAACACTTAATTATGAGGTAAATGCAAGCAGTGAAGAAATCGAAAGCAATAAAGCTCGAGAAAATTTGAAAGCTAACAAATTAAGTTTAGACACCCAACTTGAACGACTTCAACGACAATCTAAACTATTAGAAATCAGTATAGAGTTTGGATTATTACCGACAGAAGCTGACATTGAATCGTTAGCCGAGTTTTTCCCTGATATCAACTTAAAGAAAATTTATGAAATCGAGCAGTTCCATAAAAAACTTTCAGCCATATTAGAAGATCAGTTCAAATCAGAAAAAGAATCACTTGATACAAAGACTGCTGAAATAAAAGATTCTATAGAACAAGTAGAACAACAAATGTCAGAATTAAATATTACTAACTCTATTTCTAAAGATTTTCTTGACAAACACTCTGAGCTTAACAAAAAAATAGAAGCCCTAGAAGAACAAAACAAAGCCTATCTTGAAGAAACACAACTACAAGAGGCAAAGCAATCAGCTACACAAAACTTAGAGAAAAATGTCGAACATATACTTTCTGAAATAGAATACAACCTCAATACAAAGATGCATGAATTTAACGATAGACTATACGTTGAAAAACGTAATTCACCAAAGATAGAACTAAGAAACTATAACAGTTATAGATTCTCCACGCCAAAAGATACTGGGACTGGTACAAACTTCAAAGGTTTAATCCTACTAGATCTTGCTATACTTTACACCTCGGCATTACCAGCTTTGGTGCATGACTCATTATTCTTTAAGAATATTGACGACGAGGGTATTGACGGAATTATGAAAATATACAAAGATACAGCAAATTTGAATAAACAAATCTTCATTGCATTTGATAAGCAAAGCTCATACAGTAACGAAACATATGAAATTCTACAAGACAACAAAGTCCTTCAACTATACAGTGGCGGAGGCGAGCTATATGGACAATCTTGGAACAGAGAAATTAAAGGTGATAAAAATGAAATTTAGTTATAACAAATTATGGAAATTACTAATCGACAAGGGTTGGACTAAATCCAAACTCCGTGAAGAGGCAAAAATAAGTTCCTCTTCCATGGCAAAACTTAGCAATGGTGGAAACGTAACTACTGAAATACTGGTAAAAATATGTGGTGTTTTAGATTGTGACATCAGTGATATTGCTGAAATCGTAAAGGAATAATTATGTGCAACTAAAAACTTTTCATTCACTCAATATAGCCCAAAATACACGAACGATTGAACTTTTTTGTACTGTGGTACATATATGCAAACTATAAATACGGTATGTGTTTATGGATTTGCTGAACTATTGCCTAGTTTCTTATAAATTTTATTAGCACAAGCAGGCACTCTTCTAACCAGCATCGACAAATATTTTTACTGTCAAGCAAGAGCTTGACAGTAAACACTATCTAACTTATACTGCATGTATCGACGAATCCGTCGATAGGATGACGACCCCTTAGATGTAGCCAAGGCGCGAAGACTTTTTACGCGTTGACTCATGACAACCATTTGGCGCGTTAACCCTTTGCAAGATTGTGAGGTGAATTGCATGACTCGTAATAAGCGGCTTAGTTTTGATGAACGCAAGCAAGCAATAAAGCATGCTGCTATACGTATTTTTGTCGAACAAGGCTTTGAGAACACAACCATGGAAGACCTGGTAAAAGAAACGGGCTTATCAAAGGGTGGGTTTTATCACTACTATAAAAATACAACCGACATACTCCACGACATTATGCTCGACGGCATTGCATACCGCAACACCATCATGATGAAATCTATAGAGGATGGCAAGCAATGGAGCATTGATCTTCTTGCTGATGAAATGGCCAGAAAAGTAGTTGATAGCAATGCGCTTATGCCCGTCTACGTAGAGCTTTTGTTGGCTAAGAAGAGAAACCCTCAGCTTGAACAGCTGTATAGACAGCTTGAACACACTGCTTTTGATACGTTTAGGGCACATAACATCGATGCCGAAACGCTTTCTGTTAAGCCTTCAAATTTTGAACTTATGGCTTTTTTTGTAAACGCGATCATTCTTTCTGCGAGCGTGCTCAACGAACACAAACTTGTACAAGATAATCAGGCGCTTATTAAGCAGCTGCTCTTGAATATTTTGAAGCAGGGTAATGCTCACACCCTCGATGAGGATAACAGCTATGGCGCTCAACCCAACAATGAGGGTAACAGCCACGGCACTGCTCGCACCAGCGACGAGGGAAGCAATCAGTTCGGCAGCATGCAAGGGTCTGTTCCAGCATCTTCAACTTCTTTACCAGGAAAGGAGCGCTCATGAATACGTACAATACATACCGCAAACTGTTTGCGTATATTCCGCAGTTTAGGGCTTTGGCTCTTGGGGCAGTTCTTGTCTCGGGTTTATCGGCGGTGCTTACTACCTGCGGCTATTATGCCATAAATTGTTTTTTGTACGCGCTTATAGCGGACCAAAATATGCCCCGCGCACAAAGCCTTGCGTTTGTTATTGCACTGCTTTTGCTTGCTGGAAGTCTATGTCTTGGAGCGTCTGGGCTTATGGCACATTACGTGGGATTCAACTTAGAAAACGTGTTGCGCAAACGCGGTGTCGAAGGCTTAAATCATGCAAGTTTTACATTCTTTGACACACATTCATCTGGAGCTATTCGTAAAACTATTGACGACAATGCGGCGCTCACTCACACGATTGTCGCACACATGATTCCAGACGCTACGCGCGCAATCCTTATGCCGATTTTTATTATTGTGCTCAGCTTTTGTAGTAGTTGGCGCGTGGGTGTATGCATGTTGGCACTTACACTTATCGGTGGCGCTATCATGGCCGGCATGATGGGTGGCAAGCAATTCATGAAAATGTACCAAGATGCGCTTGATAATCTATCAGCAGAAACAGTCGAATATATTCGCGGTATTGCGGTCATTAAAATTTTTGGCGTTTCGGTTCGCTCCATGAAAAAGCTCTCCAAATTTATTCACAATTATTCAACATACGCTTACCAATATTCAAAGCATTGCAAAGCAGGATACGTTGTGTATGAATGCCTTTTCTTTGGTATTATTGCAATACTTACACTGCCGCTGGTATTTTTTATTGACGATTTGGGCAGTCCCAAACGTTTGGCTCTCGATTTAATTATGACGTTTTTCGTATCGGGATTAATGTTTGCAGCATTTATGCGCGTTATGTACATTGGCATGTACTCATTCCAGGGTAATCATGCGGTTGATTCGCTTGAGAAGCTTTATGCGCAAATGTCGAAAGAAGAAATACATTTTGGCAATGAAGATCATTTTGCAAATCACAACATTGAGTTTCGTAACGTTTCGTTCTCGTATGACAAAAAAGAAGTTTTGAAAAATCTGTCCTTCAATTTAGCCGAAAATAAGATATATGCTCTAGTAGGAAAATCTGGATCAGGTAAATCTACAATTGCTAAACTGATGTGCGCATATTACAACATAAGTTCTGGAGAAATTTTAATTGGCAATAAACCTCTTAACACATATTCTCAAGAAGCGCTCATGCAAGAAATTTCCTTTGTTTTTCAAGATTCTAAGTTGTTTAGTGACACACTATATAACAATGTTAGCTGCGTAAAACATGACGCAAGCCACGAGGAAGTAATGTCTGCGATTTCTGCAGCAGGACTTGATTCGGTATTAGATAAATTAGATAAACGAGAAAACACAATAATTGGAACAAAAGGCGTGTATCTTTCAGGTGGCGAAACTCAACGCGTTGCGATTGCTCGTGCAATTTTAAAAAATTCTCCCATCGTAATTATGGACGAAGCGTCTGCTTCTATTGACCCCGATAATGAGTATGAGCTGCAAAAAGCCTTCAGGCGACTGATGCGCGGAAAAACGGTTATTATGATTGCACATCGTCTGACGTCCATTACGGGTGTGGATGAGATTTTGCTTGTTGACCACGGACACATTGTTGAGCGCGGTTCACATGCTCAGCTTATGGCGCAAAATGGCCAATATACACATTTGTACACAATTTACACCAAAGCTAATGAGTGGAGGGTTGTTAATGATTAAGTTTTTAAAAAATACGTTTGCTCTTACCGATCAAGGTGTACGAGGCACTTTTAAATCGAGTGTACTTAGTTTTTTGGTATTTGTTATCAATATGGTTCCTTCAATGCTGCTGCTATTGTTGGTAGATCATCTGTTACTATGCCATGTACATAGTACAGCCATCTATCTTGTGTGTTCTATTGTGACCTTGGTGGTAATGGCAGTGCTATTGAGTTTTGAATACGAAGCACAATATAACGAAACATATAAAGAAGCAGCTCATTTGCGCCTTAATATCGCAGAGAAACTTTCGCGACTAGAAATGTCTTACTTCGCAAAACACGATCTTACCGATCTCGCTCAAAGTATTATGGCAGACGTAGCATCGCTTGAACATGCAGAAAGTCACGCAGTTCCGAAACTGCTCGCGTTTTGTTTATTCTTACCATTTCTTTCTGTATTAATGTTCATAGGGAACTGGAAAATGGCGATTTGTGCCGTTGGCCCTACGCTTCTTTCGTTTTTGCTGATTGTAGTATCAAAGCGCTATGTACGTGCGCAGCACAACAAACATTACCTACGATTACGCGAAAACTCGCAAGCTTTCCAGGATCGCATTGAGCTTTCTAAAGAAATTACAGCTTTTAATCTTGCAGAAAGCGTAAAAACAAAGCTTTATGCCAAGCTTGATGACACATTGCGCGTCCACTGGAAAAGTGAACGCAACGCTGGGTTCTTGCTGATATTTGCCGATATTTTCTCGCATTTTTCGTTGGCATTCACGATTATCGGTGGCATTTTTCTTATGCAAACTGGCGAAATTTCTGTGCTATATCTGCTAGGCTACGTGCTTGCTGCCATGAAGCTCAAAGAATTTGTGGACTCGAATATGGAATTCCTTATGGAAGTTTTCTATATCAATTCGGCTGTGAAGCGTATTCGTGAAATTCGCGACGCAAAGGTATTAGATGTGCAGACGGAAGCTGCTACAGACGTACGCGCTACAGATAAACGCGCTACTCAATTTGCTAATTTTGATATAGAGATAAACAAGCTCAGCTTTTCTTACGATGACACTACTCCTGTGCTAAACGACGTAAGTTTTACTGTGCCGCATGGAACAGTTTGCGCACTTGTTGGGCAGTCAGGCTGCGGAAAAACAACTCTGCTTCGACTTATAGCGCGACTGTATGATTTTACGTCGGGCAGTATTCGTATTGGTGGCAAAGATATCAGAAGCGTGTCTACCGAAAGTCTTTATCGCAATATATCCATTGTGTTCCAAGATGTTACGCTTTTTAACACAACCATTCTGGAAAACATTCGCATTGGACGCGAGGATGCAACGGACGAAGAAGTAAAACACGCTGCTCAGCTTGCACACTGTGACTTTATTGACGCACTCCCCGATGGGATCAACACCATTATCGGCGAAAATGGACAGCAGCTTTCTGGAGGCGAGCGTCAGCGTATATCAATAGCGCGCGCATTTTTGAAAAACGCACCAATTCTTATTCTTGATGAAATTGCTTCAAGTTTAGACGTTGACAACGAGATTAAAATTCAACAATCGCTTACCGAATTGGTAAAAAATAAAACTGTGATTATTATTTCTCACCGCATGAAGTCAATTGAAAATGTTGATCGAATAGTTGTGTTAAAAGATGGTCACGTTGAAGCATGCGGTACACATGCCGAGCTTATCCAGATAAGCCCTACTTATCAAAATCTTATTGATAAAACGTGTGCAGCAGAGGAGTTTTCGTATTAGTTTGAGCGCGTGTAGAACGCACATGATAGAAAAAGGAGGAATTTGTTATGGAACGCGCAACTAAATTAAGTGGTCATGACCTGATAAACATTGGTATATTTGGAGCCATTTATTTTGTTATTGTATGTGTAATATCAATGCTTGGGATAGTACCCGTCTTTTTGCCGCTCCTTGCGGTATTAGTGCCAATTATAGGCGGTATTCCTTTTATGCTCTTTTTGACCAAAGTTAAAAAGCCAGGAATGATTTTTATTATGGCAATCATTATGGGTCTATTGATGGTGCTCACGGGCATGGGAATGTGGTCGTTGTTAACAAGTGCGATTGCAGGTTTGATTGCAGAAATTGTGTTCAAAAGTGGCAACTATGCCAGTGCTAAAAAAGCTGTTTTGACATATGGATTTTTTAGCCTGTGGATGTATGGCAACTATATGTCACTGTTTCTTGATCGCGAACAATATTTTGCACAACGTGCAAGCTTTGGTAAAGCTTATGCCGAGGCTGTTGCTCAGCTCCTACCAAATTGGATGGCGTTCGTTCTGCTAATTGCATGCTTTATCTGCGGTATTTTAGGCGGCCTGTTTGGTCAGAAAGTTTTGAAAAAGCATTTTGAAAAAGCTGGTCTTGTTTAATGGCATATTCATCTCTAGCAGCGCAAAAGAACAAACGCAGTTTTCTAGATCCACGCGTAAAAATAGTCCTTGTTTTGCTATTAGCAATATTCGTAATGGGTGGCGTGGGTGGTATGCGTTTGCATTATGTAAGATTTGCATTATCAATTATTCCCTTTGCGCTGCTTTTGATCGAACAAAGATGGAAAAAATTTTTCCATGTAAGCATGATGCTTGTAATTGGATATAGCTGTCTTTTAGCAATACCATATCTACCTAGTATGCTAAAACCTATCGCTTTAATGTGCGGATATATTTTTACTCGTCTTGTTGTAACAGTTGCAATGGGTGAATATGTAATAGCAACAACTTCAGTGAGTGAATTTATTGCAGCAATGGAAAAAATACATATGCCGCAAGCCATTATTGTGCCAATGTCAGTTATGCTTAGAATGTTTCCAACGATTGCAACAGAATGGAAATCAATTTGTCGCGCTATGAATATGCGTGAAATTCATATAGGAGCAGTTGGTATTGGAAAAATATTAGAGTACCAATTAATTCCTATGATTAGTTCGAGTGTACGTATTGGCGAAGAACTATCGGCAGCAGCGTTAATTCGAGGATTAGGCTCCCCTATCAAGCGAACCAATATTTGCCAAATTGGTTTTCGAATACAAGATTGGTTTTTATTACTCATTTCTTTGTCGGTCATATGTTTTTGGTTGTTGTTTAGCTTAGGAGTAATCGTATGATCGAATTTAGGCATGTTTATTTCCATTATGGAACTGAAGATGACCAGCATACAAGTGAATTAAATGATATTAACTTGCGCATAGAAGATGGCGAATTAATTTTGATAACCGGGCCTTCGGGTTGTGGTAAAACAACGCTGTTACGGCTGATAAATGGTTTAATTCCACGCTTCTATCAAGGAAATGTAAAAGGCGATATATTATTAAACGGTCGATCTTTTAAGAATAATGAATTATATGATTTAGCACGTGTTGTAGGCACAGTTTTTCAAAATCCTAAGTCACAATTTTATAATGTTGATACAACGAGTGAACTAGCGTTTGCGTGTGAAAATCAAGGACTACCAAAATCTGATATTTATCAGCGTATTGATACAACAGTTGCTGATTTGCACATGGAAAATTTGATGGATCGCAATATTTTTCATCTATCTGACGGCGAAAAGCAAAAAATAGCTTGTGCGTCAATTGAAGTAGCAGGATTAAACATAATTTTGTTAGATGAACCTTCAGCAAATTTAGATTACGACTCAACGTTGATGCTTAAAAAGTTGATTTTGCATTGGAAAAAACAAGGAAGAACAATTGTTGTAGCTGAGCATCGAATAGCTTATCTTTGGGACATTATGGATCGCCTAGTGGTTATGAAACAAGGTGAGATCGTTAAAGATATTAAATCCGAACAAAAAAATACGCTCAATGACCTAGATTTGCAAAAAATGGGACTGAGAACGCGACTTATGGAATCACCCATACAAATTAATAAAATGCCATCTGTCACACAAGACGATCAGATAATCGCATTAAAAAATTTCAACTTTGCGTATCATGACGTAAAGAAGAAAATAGTCAATATTAAATCGCTCGCTATTGCGCGTAATCAAATTACAGCAATTGTAGGAAAAAATGGAGCTGGCAAAACCAGTTTTCTCAATTGTTTTTGCGGTTTAGAAAAAAGTTGCAAAGGTATTTTTAAATACGAGGATAGAATTGTAAGTAATCGAGAACGTAAAAAATTATGTTTTATGGTGATGCAAAATACAGGCAACCAGCTGTTTACAGAAAGCGTTTTAGATGAAGTTTTAATTAGTTTGCCTAAGCGCAGCAAAAATAAGAACGATGTTGCGATGAATATATTACGACAATTTGATTTGGACTTTTTGGCACACCGTCATCCGCAGAGTCTATCGGGTGGGCAAAAACAGCGATTAGCAATTGCATGCGCGCTGGCAACAGGTAGAAAAATTCTAACGTTAGACGAACCGACGAGCGGATTAGACTATGCGCATATGCAAGAACTAGCACAGCTACTATCAAAACTTAAGTCAATGAATACAACAATTGTTGTAGTAACTCACGATAGTGAACTCATACATGCATGTTGCACAAGATTGATTCATATGTAAAGTTAGCTCTCGAAATGCATAGAATTTATTTATCTTGAACCACATACTATGACCTCACCAAAAGGGAGTATGAATGAATATAAACGCAGATGAACTCGTTTCTTTTCCGAAGCAAATCAAAATTGTTCTAAAGTTGCGTGCCTTGTTGACACATACGATTCAACTATTATTTAATCATACTGTGCATGAATCGTGCTTAATTAACATTTCCCCACTTCACAAGGTGGGTGCAAAGTGGGTGCACTTTTTAACGTTAACATCCTGTGCACTCGACCCCAGACCGTAGACATGTTTCCTCATACAGCCAAATCACGCTCAAAAACCGCGAGAACCCAGCTTAAAGCCGCTTCGCATTAAACCTTTTAACGATAGCACTCGCTAAGCCTTGCTACACAAGGGCAAAATTGCACCCACCTATTAAGCCCTTGACATCAATACGACAGTCTCAACGTGGTGAGTGTTGGGATATATGTCGAACGCACGCAAAGACTGAACGCTGTAGCCAAGCTCCCTAAACGTGCCAACATCGCGAGCAAGACTAGTCGGATCGCAAGCAACATACACAACAGCTCTTGCTCCAGACTTCGCAATCTGCTTACAAACTTGAGCTTTAGCACCAGCGCGCGGAGGATCTAACACAACAACATCAGGATGCGCAAATCGGCGAACAATCTTAGACGACTTACTCGCCTTAAACACCTGCGATTCAAGCGTTTGCGCAACATCGCCTTGCAAAGCTTCAACAATATCTCTGCTAAGACCCGCGCGCCCAATGTTTCGCCTTGCATTCTTTACAGCAATCGGTGCACCCTCAATACTAAGCACGCGCGCTGGCTCTGCAGAACCAGAATCGCCAGCAGAACTAGATAAAGCTCCGCCAACATTAGCCAAAGTCGCAAGCGGAATCGTAAACAAACCAGATCCAGAATACAAATCCCACAAAACCGTATTCTTACTACGCCCACCAAGCGCAGAACGGACTAATCCCAAAACGTAACTCGCCAAATGCTCTGGAGCTGAGCGATGAATCTGCCAAAAACCGCGCGCGTCAACATCGTAATCAAAAGTACGCGCACGCGATGAATCGCCAGCAGCCGCAACGCGCACGCGCTCGCGCAACAATGCCGATCCTGCAACCAACTCATCATTTACTATAAGCGCATAATTTTCGCCAATCGCATCAAGAAGCGCAGCCTTGTCATTAAAATCCAAACCCTCAACCCGAGGCTCTGGAACAGCAAGACGAATTTGCGCATTTGGCGAGAAAGAACGATTCCACAAGTCCAAAGAATCCGCAACTGCTAAAACCGCGCGCGACGCAAGTGGCATAGTATCAATCGCAATGCGATCATGCGACTCGCGCTTACGCATAGATAATCGGCCTTCATCATCCGCAACCAACTCCATGCGCGTACGCCAATTAAATCCGTTAAGCTCCTCGTCCCCTGGAATGCGCTCAACGTTAACATCATTATCTAAAACATCCATATGCGCTAAGCGCTGGAATTGATTGGCAATTACGGAAGCCTTCCAACGAATCTGACCAGGCAAAGAAACGTGAATTAAATCCACTCCTCCAACTCCGCCGCCCTGAGCCAAAGGACCAGCGAGCTTCCATTGCGGCTCCACACGATCCGCGCTAGGCTCCAAAACTTCTACAACTTCGCCAGTAAAAAAGTGCGCTTTTGCACGCATCGGCTCGTCCATGCGCACAACAACCAGCTCACCAGGCAGCGCAAATCGCACGAATACAACGCGTCCGTCAAGATGACCTATGCATCTGCCTTGATCCGCATATCTCTCGATTCGCATCGTCACTTGCATGTACTACCCCTTAGTTTTGCTTCTCTTCACTTTGCTTTTCGCTAATCTGTTTTTCATCAACCTGCTTTTCTTCGCGATAATTTTCTTCGCGATTTTTATGATGAAGACGCATAAACGGCGTTGCAATAATCAAGTAAGAAACCCAAATCGCGAGCGCCCAGAACGGCAATCCCATAAGCAATCGAACAGTGCCAAGCCACACAACGTGATTTGTCAAATATAATGGCACTTGTAAAACGAGTCGCAGCGCAAAAACGCCAATCCATAATCCAGTAACATACATGTACGCGCGCTTAAGTGGCTTATAATCAAGCCATTCGTGCAGCCACGCGCCAAAATTTTCCGTAGGCATTTTGCGAATCGACTCAATCACAAGCCCAAGCGCTGGCACGCGCGCAATCAGCGAAATCGCAAGAAGCACACCGTACACAGCGTTTGTAATAAAGCCCATCATGTAGTAGTCGCGCGCTTGATGACTCGTCCACACCCAAATAAGGCAGATTCCAACGGAAACAAGCCCACTTAGCGCACCCATAATCGACTGGCGTTGAATAAGTCGCGCCACCACTTGCAAAACTGCAAGAGCTGCAGACGCAATAACTGTTGTTTGTACGTTCCGCGTTACAACAAAGCAAATAACAAACAACAAACCTGGCAGCATGGATTCGATTACGCCTCGAACTCCGCCAATGGAGTCAATAACAGAAAACGCTTTTCCATCGGATCCAATGGAAGCTAAAGAGGCTAATCCTGAGCGTTTTTTGTTGCGCGCGTTTTTTTCCAAGACAATATCCTTTGCTGCCTGACTTTTACCGTTCGACTTTTACTATTCGACTTTTACTGTTTTATTTTACTAACGAACTTCGGAGAACATTGGGCCGCGAGTTAGCGTAGTTTTGACTTCTACTTGCTGATCTGCGCCAAGCGGACCCTTTGGACGGCCTGGAATTTCGCCAGAATCACCATTGTTAGAATCAACATTATCAGAATCACCATCGCCAGAATCTCTAGGAACCGAAACATCATGCATTGGAATCATATCTCTTGGTGCTAATGGCTCACTTCCGCGATCTACAACAATGTCACTAAACCACTTATTAAGCAAAACTGCTTCATCACTCGCCTTTTTTGAATCGCCAGCAACCGAAGAATCGCCAGCAGCTACACCAGAAAAGACTCCGCGAAGCATCCAACGCGGGCCATCCACTCCAACAATTCGCGTATCTACAGTTTTATCTTCCACTTTAACTGGCAATATAATCTCTTTGCCAAAAACGCCATTCACTTCCCTGGCATCAGCATTTCCCTTAAGCAAATCCGCGCGAACTTCGCTCCAAATTCCTTCTGTTTTAGGAGCCGCAAACGCCTCAACTTCTACGCTAGAAGACTTATACGTAACTGTTATGCCAAGAACTTGGTTAGACTCGCGTTGCTTTTTTACGCGCAACTCTATTCCTTGCAAATACAGAATGCGAATAGACCCAAAGTCAATGTACGTACTTAAATCAGGAACCTTTTCGTCTGCAATATCCCAAGGTCCTCTAAGATTTCCTCGACCCAAATACGTGTCTGCGCTGTATCCGCCTTCAATAAGCTCGTTTAAGGCCGAATTTTGGGATTGCAAATCCGCAAGATTTCCAGCATTTTTACTATCAGCTTTAGCCTTGCGCTTCGACTTAAACCATCCCATAATTCCTCTTTTCTAACGGCCAATGCCACTTTTACTCAACTTCACAAGATTACCACAAGCAAAGCAAAATCACACATTGTATCTTATGCTTAGCGCAGCATGATCCGACCAGCGCGAATCGTAGCTTGGAGCGCGATCAATCACGAATCCGCAAGCAGTTTCCGCAAGCTCTGGAGTAGCAAATTGATAGTCTAAACGCCATCCAACATTGTTATCAAAAGCTTTGCCGCGCTGACTCCACCACGTGTATGGTCCTTGAATATTGCCAGCAAGCATTCGCATAACGTCTACAAACTCGTATTCGTTAATCCAGCGGTCAATATACGCGCGCTCCTCTGGCAAAAATCCAGCACTTTTCTCATTCGCTTTAGCGTTTTTAATGTCTAGAGGAGTGTGAGCAATATTAAAATCACCACACAAAATCGCCTGATTTCCGCCACTTGCAGCAATATCTCTAAGCTCCCCTAATCGCGTAAGCATAGTGTCTAAAAAGCGGAATTTTTGATGCATTTTCTGCGGATCGTCAACATTTCCAGCGTGAACATACACGCACGCAACAGTAATATCATACCCTTCAGGCGTATGAACGTCGGTTTCTATCCAGCGGCCAGAATCCACGTCTTCGCTTAAACCAGGCAAACCGTAACGCTGCTCTACAACTGGCAAAGATGTTACAAGCGCTACTCCAGCACGGCCTTTTACCTTGCAGATTTGGTTCGTAACGCAAAATTGCTTGTCATTTTGCACAGATTCATCTTGCACAGATTCACCACTTTTAGACGCATACAAATCCTTGATTTTGCTCATAATCGGGTCAATCGCATCTTGCGGAGCGCGAACCTCTTGCATACACCACACATCTGGAGTGTGATTTTGCACCCAATCAAGCATCCCCTTGCGCTCGGCAGCGCGAATACCATTCAAGTTTGAAGTTGCAATAGTAATCATAAAATCCACTCTAATCGAATATGCATATTACAAATGAATATTACAAATGCATATTACAAAATAACGAATAATTGTATATTTATATCAATAATTGTATCTTTGCGCGCCACTTGCTACAGATTTTCAACTACCGTGACGCAACAGAAAGCATCCAATTTGCACGATTTTCCGCTTCTTCGTTAGAAACACAAACCATAAGCACGGTATCATCGCCAGCAACCGAACCTAAAATCCCCTTTAACGGCTGTCTATCAATAACACTAGCAACATATTGAGCAGCACCCGAAGGAGTGTGAATCACAACAATATTATTAGCAAATCCAACTTCTGTAATAAGACCAGAAAGAGTTCTTGCAACTTGCTGATCAATCCTAACCGTATCCATTGCGTGACGGTTGCCAGTGCCATCTCCCAAGACGTACGCAATTCTGCCATCTGTAAGACGAATTTTAACAGCATTTATCTCGTCTAAATCGCGACTCAGAGTTGCTTGAGTAACATCAAAACCATTACGAGCCAAAACAGAAGCAAGCTGCGATTGAGAAGTAATAACCTCGCTTAAAAGCGCCTGCTCAATCGCGTTTAATCGTGCAGCCTTGGTTGCAGGACGTTGCTTGCCAGCAGAGTCATTATCATCAAAATTCCCAAAATTCTTCTTTGCATGAACCATAGCTGACAAACCTTTCTAAAAAAACTATTCCAATCTAATATACATGTATATATGCATAACTTTCCGTATATTTACCAAGATTGGCCAATATTTACTAATATTTATTGATATTTATTAATATCTGCATATTGGATATAACGAATATACTGAATAAAAATCACAATAAAATACAATAAAAAATGCGGCCAAACAACTAAAGATAGTTATTCAGCCGCATTAATCAAAAGCTAATTCACGATTTTACACGCGCAAAGTTGCATGCAAATCTTTAGCAGCTTTTGTAATTGCTTCTCGAACCGCTTCCATTTCTTCTCCAGAAAGCGTACGATCTGCAGCTCTAAAAGTCACAGAATAAGCAAGAGAGCGCAAACCATCTGAAAGCTGCTCACCTTCATAAACATCGAACAACTCTATAGACTCAAGCAAATCGCCAGAAGCTTTAACAATAGCTTTCTCTAAGTCGCTAGCACTCAAAGAAGAAGGAGCAACAAACGCAAAGTCCTGCTTAACAGGTGGGAATGTAGAAACAGGCTTTGCTTGAACAGGCTTAACTTGCATAGCATTAAACAATGCGCTCAAATCAAGCTCGAATGCTGCAGAATGCTTTGGCAAATCCAAATTCTCATTCACGCTAGGGTGAAGCTCACCAACAATGCCAATTTCAACATCGTCACCGCCATCAACAGCAACAAACACTTTGGCAGTACGGCCTGGATGCCAAGAAGCAGGAGCATCGTTTGCACTAAGCTGAAGAATCTTAAAATCAACGCCAATGCGCTTTCCTAAACGCTGAACAGCTTCTAGAGCATCGCTGTAATCAACGTCTCGATGCGTACCAAGCCAGCCAGTTTCTTCTGCTTTGCCAGTAAAAAGCGCTGCAACATGCAAAGGCTGCTTAGGCAAACCTGCATCCAAAGCTGCAAGCTGAGCATCCGTAGGGCGAACCGAGCCAGGCAAAGCAGGAATTGCAGGAGCATTAGGATCTGCAAAATACACGTGGCCAAGCTCATAAAGCGAAACATTGCTCAAGCCGCGGCGAATATTTCTGCGAACCGTTCCAGCTAAAGTGGTAAGAACATTCCTGCGAAGCCAAGGACGATCGCCAGCCAAAGGATTTGCGATTTTTACGCTAACTTCAGCAACAGAATCAACGTCTTCGCGGAAAGAATCAAAATCTTCCTTACCAACAAACGGGTAGCTCAAAGATTCAACTAAGCCCATTTCTGCAAGCTCATAAGCAATAGCTCTACGAGTTGCTTGTTCCTGCGTTAAACCAGTTTTGCCAGTAACAGGAACAGCTGGAACCTTAACAGGAATTTCATCGTAGCCAACCAAGCGCGCGATTTCTTCAACCAAATCGCATGGATCATTCAAGTCTGGGCGCCAAGTTGGAGGCAAAACAGAGAACGAACCATTTCCGCCGCCAGCAACCGAGCAACCAATATCTGTAAGAATATCGCTAATGCGGTTCAAATCAATGCTTAATCCAGAAACGCGCTCTACCTCGCTAGCTTTGAAAACAATAACGTTTCTATCAACAGTATTGTTTACGTCTGTAGGCGTATTAGAAGGCTCTCCAGAACCAAACTCGCTAAGCATTGTAACAGCCATTTGTGTAGCTGCAGGCTGAAGCTGAGTATCTACTCCGCGCTCAAAGCGGCGAGAAGCCTCGGTTGGAAGCTTGTGTCTACGAGCTGTACGCGCAATAGAAACGGGATCAAAGTGTGCAGCTTCAACAAGAATATTCTTTGTTTCGCTTGTTACTTCTCCATACATTCCGCCCATTACACCAGCAAGTCCAAGAACACGCGAACCGTGATTTCCCTTTGGAGAATCGCAAATAAGCAAGTCCTCAACGTTAAGCTCTCTATCTTTGCCATCTAAAGTTGTTAAATGCTCTCCAGCTTTAGCGCGGCGAACAACAATAGGACCTTCAATCTTATCTAAATCATAAGCGTGAAGAGGCTGACCCAAGTCAAGCATTACGTAATTTGTAACGTCTACTGCAAGAGATATTCCACGCATTCCAGCGCGAGTTAAACGCCTACGCATCCAATTAGGGCTTGCAGAATCTGGATTAAAGTTTCTAACTACACGCGCGTAGTATCGATCACATCCAACAACACCATGAATAGGGTTTGTATCTTCAATGCTAACTTCAATATCTGTAGACGCGTTTTCAACAGAAACTTGACTTGCCTTATTATTAAGTTCCACTACAGGATCCGTGTATGCAGCACCAGTTGAATGGTGATATTCGCGCGCAACACCCCTGTACGAGAACGCGTATCCGCGATCAGGAGTGATGTTAATCTCTAGCAAAGGCTTGTTTAAGTGAAGAAGCGACATTGCGTCATCTCCAGGCTTTAACGCCTCATATTCTGCTTTAGAGAATCCATATTCGCGAAGCAAAATAATGCCATCGTGACTATCTCCCAAACCAAGCTCGCGCTCGGACGCGCACATTCCATTAGAAATGTGGCCGTAAGTTTTGCGAGGCTCAATCTTAAAATCGCCAGGCAAAACAGCGCCAGGAAGAGTTACAACAACCTTTTCTCCAGCAGCCATATTTGGAGCGCCACAAATAATTCCACGAGGAACCTTATTGCCATTTTCGTCTACCTCGTTGTACTTATCTCCAACATCAACATGGCACCAATTAATAACCTTGCCGTTTTTTTGCGGCTCTGGAGTAGCATCAACAACGTAGCCTACAACAATAGGACCTGTAACTTGAGAATCGTGAATCTCTTCTTCTTCTAAGCCAACTCGCACCAAATCTTTAGCAAGCTGATCATAAGTCAAACCTTCTGGCACTTCAACATGATCTTTAAGCCAGTCAATATCTACCATTGGCATGAGTTACTCTCCCATCACAAACTGTTCTGCGAAGCGCTTATCGCCTTCAACTAAATCGTGCATATCGTTAATATCGTGACGAAGCAGCAAAGTGCGCTCCAAACCAACACCGAAAGCAAATCCCGTATAAACATCTGGGTCTAAGCCTGCAGACTTAAGAACGTTCGGGTTAACCATTCCGCATCCGCCCCATTCAATCCAACCTGGGCCACCCTTTTTATCTGGGAACCAAAGATCCAACTCCGCGCTAGGCTCCGTGAACGGGAAGTAGCTTGGGCGCAAACGGCTTTTTGCATCTGGGCCAAACATTGCAACAGCAAGGCGATCAAGCACACCCTTTAAATCTGCCATGCTTAAGTGCTTATCTACAGCCAAAGCTTCGCATTGATGGAAGACTGGCGTATGCGTTGCATCAAGCTCATCCGTGCGGAACACGCGACCTGGGGATGCAATGTACAGAGGAACGCCTCGCTCAATTAGCGCGCGAACCTGGTCGGAGGAAGTTTGCGTACGCAAAACCATGTTAGATCCAACAAATCCTGCAGCATCCTTCGCCTGATTTCCTTGCACGTAGAAAGTGTCTTGCATTTGGCGAGCAGGATGATCTGGACCAAAGTTCAACGCGTCAAAATCAAACCACTCTGTTTCCACCTCTGGACCTGCAGAAATCTGCCAACCCATAGACACAAAAAAGTCTTCAAAATCTTCAATAATACGCGCAATCGGATGGCGAGCGCCAAGCGGCTTACGATTTATTGGCAAAGTCATATCGACTGTTTCTTTTTGAAGCATGTTTGCTTCTTCTTGAGCTTTAATACGCTCTTGAGCCGCCGCAAATTCCCTACCAAAATCAGCACGCAAAGCAGACATTACTTTGCCAGCTTCTTTCTTTTCTTCTACTGGAAGACTTCCAATAGCTTTGCTAGCAAGTGTCATTGCAGACTGAGCGCCAGCATACTTAGTTTTTGCCGCTTTTAAATCTTCCATTGTTTTAGCGGCTTGAACACAAGCAATGCCCTCTTTTACTACCTTTGTAATTGACTTTGCGTCAAATGGCTGACTCTTTGCCACAGCACCCTTCCTATCCGTGTATGCGTACTTTTGTGAAGCATTCAAAAAACGTCTCAAATCCCCATTTTTCGCTCATGACTAGACATAGCCAAGCCCATTAGCATTACCGCTGCACTGGTTGCTAAGTTCATTGATTCTGCTTTTCCGTAGATTGGTATTACCGATATTTCGTCTACTTTATTTAAGACTTCTTGCGGCAATCCTCTGGCTTCGTTTCCAAATAATATTGCGACATTAGAGGTGACATTATCGGCGATATTAGACTCATTTCTAAACGAATCTAAAACACGCGCAAACGACTTTGGCTTTTTATTTTCCGTGCCGTAAATATCTGCAGCAATCACTTTGATTTTTGCATTTTTTGCCCAATCAAACCATTCGTTTTCGCTCATTTTTACTACTGGCAAGTGGAATAACGATCCTGCACTAGATCGAACAAGCTTTGAGTTAAATCGACTTACGCAATCGTCAACAAAAACAACAGCATTGCATCCAGCTACGTCTGCAACGCGAATAATCGCGCCAGCGTTGCCTGGGTCTCTTACTTGCCAACAAGATGCAATTAATATGTTTTTGTTTTTGCAAGATTTAGCATCATCGCCGCTCTCTAGCCCAGCTTTATTAGCCTCACTAATCTTATTAAATTCTTTACTAAATTCTTCGTCTAAAACCTTAGAATCACAAAGCGCAACAATCCCTTGGCAATCCGTGCTGATTTTGCGCATAACTTCTGCTGTTGCAGGGTGCACATAGCAATTATTTTTTAATGATTCGTCAACGATTTTAGCGATTACTTCTATAGGGCCACCACTACTGACGCTACTATATCTACGATTACTGCCACTATTAACAGCATCTTGCAAAACATAAATGTCTAAAATCGACTTATGCGCGTACCTTACAGCTTCACTAACGCTTTGCGGTCCTTCAACTAAAAAGCGCCCATCCCCTCGCGATTTTGCGCGACTTATTGCACAAATGCGCTTAACACGATCGCTATGCGCGTTGTCTATTAACTCTTTTAACGGCATAATATCACTCTACTTTATACGTATTTACAACACGCTTAACTGTTACAATACAAAACTACTCAACAAAACTACTCAACAAAACTACTCGTGATGCTCCGACGAACTTTGAGTAGTATAGCCCTTTGGCTCCAACTGGAATGTTGTGTGCGAAACAGAAACTGGAAAATGCTCGCGCAAACAATCTTGAAGCTGGCTCAAAATATCCGCACACTGCCCCATTGTTAAATCGCGCTCAACAACAACATGAGCCATAAAAATAGGCATTCCTGTAGAAACTGTGCTTGCGTGCAAATCGTGAACAGCAAGAACATGCGGAACATGTTCAAGATGGTCTCGAACTTTTTCTATATCTAATCCTTCTGGAGTTTGCTCAAGCAAAACTTTTACAGCATTTTTAAGCAAGTGCAACGCTCGCGGAATCATCAAAATCGCTATAACTCCGCCAGCTACAGCGTCGAAACCGCTCCAATTTGTAGCTATCATAACCAATGCAGAAACAACTACTGCTACAGAGCCTAAAGCATCGTTCATAACTTCCAAAAACGCTGCTCGCATATTCATATTGTCTTTAGATTGAGAAACTAGGATTATAAGCGAAGCAATATTTGCAAGAAGACCCAGAATACCAAAGAAAAGCAGCTGATTTACACTGTGGATTTCATTATGACTTGCGCCAAAAAGACGCATTCCCGACTCCACAATCGCATAAACGCCTACAAAAAGAAGCACAAGAGCGCCAGCTGCAGCAGTAATCACCTCTAGTCTTGCCCACCCCCAAGTGCGCTTTGCGTTAGGCTTTTTGCGCATTAAAATCGCAGTAACCGTAGATGCAGCTAAAACGGAAATATCCGTTAGCATATGACCTGCATCAATTAGCAAAGAAATCGAATTAGTTAAAATAGAGCCGATTACTTCTGCCAAAAACACAATTGACGTTAGCGCTAGCGTTAGTGAAAGCTTATGCTGATGCGCGTGACTTGCGCTAATAGCGTCTTTAACAGAAGCGGCATTAGCGCCTGAATTTTCTAAATGATTATGCACAAAAATCTCCTATTTTAATATTCACTTTTAATATTCACTTTTAATATTCACTTTTGATATTCATTTTTGATATACGCTTTTATATACATTTAGCGCACATTGTGTGCAATTTGTACACACTTTGTTGCCACTTTTTAGTATTCTCATTGCAATTCACCAAGATGATGAGAAGTTGATTCAGCAATCAAATCATCTTTGAAATTGCCATTATCCGCCGCGTCGATTATTTCCATAGCATCGTCAACAACATTTGGCTTCAAAGCATTAATCCAATGAATACGCGAGTCTCTTCCAAACCAGCCCATTTGCTTGCGCGCAAGTCGCCTAGTTTTTTGCGCAATATCGTCAAATGCTTCGTCTTCACTACACAAGCCGTCTAAATAGTCCATTATCTGCTTGTACCCCAAAGCCCTGCTAGCAGTAACACCAAGCTTTGAGCGAATCGCCTTAACTTCGTTTACAAAACCCTGCTCGCGCATCATTTTTGTGCGAAGATCCACTCGCGCATCCAAATCTTCTCTGCTTAAGTCCAATCCGATTTGCACGCAATCAATCAAATACTTGTATTTTGGCAAAGTTGCAGAATACGGCTTACCTGTTAGCTCAATAACTTCTAGCGCGCGAATTGTTCGGCGCGAATTTCTTGGATCCATATTTTTAGCTGCAACGGGGTCTAACTTTTGCAATTCTTCAAAAAGCGCCATTGCTCCTTGCGATTTTTCGCGCTCTTCCAAAGCTTTGCGAACATCAGGATTTGTGCCAGGAAAAGTTATATCGTCTACGGCAGCGCGAGCATATAGGCCAGATCCTCCAACAAGAATCGGGCGAATGCCTTTTTCTTGCAAATCACGTATGCATTGGCGTGCAAGCGTTTGAAACTTTGCAACGCTCATTGCCTCTTGCGGGTCAATAACATCTATTAAATGATGCTTAATCTCGCTTTGCTCTTCTTTAGTAGCTTTTGCTGTACCAATATCCATGTAACGGTACATTTGATATGCGTCTGCGTTTATGATTTCCGCTTTTACACCGCGTTCAGCAAATTTCTTTGCAATTGCAATACCAAGACTCGTTTTGCCAGATGCTGTTGGCCCTACAATCGAAATCACTTTCGGCGGTTTGCACACAATGCGCTCCTACGTAGCAAATTTAAGCTAATAAAATTTAAGCTAATAAAAATAAACTTACTTCTTTTTAGCTTTTTTAGACTTTTCCGCAAGCAATCTAAGAGTATCTGCAGCTGCTTCTTCTGGAGCATAAGTATGGTGGTCTTCGTCTCCTGGCAAGGGATCTGCGTATCCAAGATTCACATTAAGCAAACGTTCTGCTTGAGTCTCGTCAATCTTTTCCGATAATGCGATTTCCGAGATAAGAATACTGCGGGCGCGAGCAAGCATGCGCTTTTCTCCAGCAGAAAGTCCATGTTCATCAACATCTCGCTGCGACAAATCGCGAACAACTTCCGCAATCTTATTAACATCGCCAGTAGCAATTTTCTCAACGTTAAGCTTGTATCTTCTAGACCAATTCATCTCTTTTTCAATGATTGGCGTACGCAAAATCTCAAAAACTTTAGCAACTTCTTTGGCGCCAACAATGTCTCTAACGCCAACTTTTTTAACATTATCTACTGGAACGTTAATCTCTAAACCATCTGAAGACAATACGACTAAGCGCAAATATTGCCTAGTAACACCCTTAACAGTACGTTCACTAATTTCCTCGACTCTAGCCGCACCATGACGAGGATAGACGACCATATCGCCGACTTGATAACCCACAGAACCCTCCGTATGCACAGAAAAACTCATTTCAGTTTCCCATAAGGCAAAGACTTGAATGCTTCTAAATTATTTTTTTGACTTATTAGTCAAACTTTACTCAAAACACACAAGACATACACAAATAATGTTGTATGATAGACAACATGAGTACAGTATCTAACATCAATGAAGATGCAATCGCAGTGGCCGTTCGTCAAGACGTGCTTGCTGCGGTGAGCAACGCAGAATATTACAATCCGCACGAGGTCCTTGGTGGACATCTCGGAACTGGCAAAGGCGCTGGTACTGCCACTGTTCGCGTTTTACGACCAATGGCCAAGAAAGTAACAATTCTCACTAAGAGCGGCGAATACGAAGCTCAGCACGAATACAATGGCATTTTTGTTGCCACTATTCCTGCAACTAAGCACGCTAAAAGCAAAGAATGGTCTGTTCCTAGCTACCGCATACGCACTGTAGAAGTAGACGGCACCGAGTCCGTAGACGACGATCCGTACCGCTACTTGCCTCAAATCGGCGATATGGACATGTACCTGTTTGGCGAAGGCAGGCACGAAAGACTTTGGGAAGCTTTAGGCGCTCATGTTAAAAGCATTACTGATTCTTGGGGTCTTGTAAGCCCAGAAACAGGCAAAATGGTTAAAAAAGTTACTGGAACATCCTTTACTGTGTGGGCCCCAAACGCTCGCGCTGTAAGAGTTGTTGGCAACTTTAACTATTGGAATGGCCGCCGTCACGCAATGCGTTCGCTTGGCTCTAGTGGCATTTGGGAGCTTTTTATTCCAGGAGTAGGCGCAGGCGAGGTTTACAAGTTTGAGATTATGACTCAAGCTGGAAACTGGATTATGAAGGCAGACCCAATGGAGCGCTCGCACGAAGTTCCACCTAACACTGGTTCTGTTGTTGTTGACTCCGACTTTAAGTGGCACGATAACGAGTGGCTTGAGCATCGCGCAAAGACGAATGCGCATGATGGCCCTGTTAGCATTTACGAAGTTCAAGCAAATAGCTGGAATCGCGATTACGACAATTATCGCGAGCTTGCAGATCACTTGGTTGACTACGTTCAGCAAGAAGGCTTTACTCACGTTGAGTTTATGCCTCTTACACAATATCCATTCTCGGGATCTTGGGGATATCAAGTTACTGGCTATTACGCTGTTGATTCCAGACTTGGAAGTCCAGACGACTTTAAGTACTTAGTAAACAAGCTCCACAAGGCTGGAATTGGTGTGATTATGGATTGGGTTCCAGCACACTTCCCTAAGGATGACTTTGCTTTGGGCAGATTCGACGGCACTGCGCTTTACGAAGACCCAGATCCACTCCGCGGTGAGCACCCAGATTGGGGA
Source organism: Gardnerella sialicivorans subsp. sialicivorans (assembly GCF_056746795.1). Lineage (NCBI taxonomy): Bacteria > Bacillati > Actinomycetota > Actinomycetes > Bifidobacteriales > Bifidobacteriaceae > Gardnerella > Gardnerella sialicivorans. Next base: position 187,505 of record NZ_JBWPXA010000003.1, on the reverse strand, counting down.
ACGTACATATTTAACTTTGGCAGACACGAGGTTCGTAACTTCTTGGTTGCTAACGCGTGCTTCTGGCTTAGCGAGTATCACGTTGACGCTTTGCGAGTAGATGCCGTGTCTTCTATGCTCTACTTGGATTACAGCCGCGAAGCTGGCCAATGGCGTCCAAACATGTATGGCGGACGCGAAAACCTTGAAGCTATTGACTTTATTAAGGAAGCGAACGCTACTGCATACAAGAATAATCCTGGAATTATGATGATTGCAGAAGAGTCCACCGCATACCAAGGCGTTACTGCTCCTACAGACATGGGTGGCTTAGGCTTTGGCTTAAAGTGGAACATGGGCTGGATGCACGACACTTTGCAATACCTTAAAGAAGAGCCAATTAATCGCCGTTGGCATCACAACGAAATCACATTCTCTATGGTTTACGCGTATTCCGAGCATTATGTGTTGCCACTTAGCCACGATGAAGTTGTGTATGGCAAGGGATCTCTTCTTGGAAAGATGCCTGGAGACGAATGGCAACAGTTTGCTGGCCTTCGAGCGCTCTTGGCGTATCAATGGTCTCACCCAGGAAAGAATCTTCTGTTTATGGGCGGAGAAATCGGCCAGTCTTGCGAATGGAACTTCAACAATTCGCTTAATTGGCACGAGCTTCAATGGCCATTCCATCAAGGAGTTCAAAAGCTGGTTGCAGATCTTAATGCTTTGTATAAGAGCTCTAGGGCATTCTGGAGCCAAGACTTTACGCCAGACGGATTCCAGTGGCTTACTAGCGACGATTCCGACCACAACACATTAAGCTACATGCGAATCGGAGACAACGGCGAAGAAATCGTTGTTGTTGTTAACTTCTCTGGTCAAGCATGGCAAGATTACCAAGTGGCATTGCCTAAGGGCGGAAAGTGGCAAGAGATTCTTACTACCGACGACGCTAAGTATTGCGGATCCGATATTCACAACGGCACATTTACTGCTGCAGCCGAAGAGTATCATTCTAGGCCATATTCTGCGAGGATTACTGTTCCAGCACTTGGAGCTGTATTCCTTAAGCCACTAGATTAAGGTAATGATTAAATAGCTAAAAAGGAATCTAAACTAGGTAAAATGTTGGACACTCCATCACAAACAAGTGCTCCTCGAACAATTCTTGTTGTAGAAGACGAGCCAGATTTAGCTACAGCTATAGCGCAAAGAATTGCTGCTAGAGGTTGGAAAGCTAGAGTTGTTTGCGATGGAGTGTCTGCCGTTAAAGCAGCGTTAAGCTTAAAACCAGACCTTATAATCATGGATATTATGCTTCCTGTTATGGATGGCATAGAAGCAACGCGAAGAATAGTATCTAAATGCCCGATTCCTGTTCTTATGCTTACAGCAAGAGACTCAGAAGCAGATAAATTGGCTGGACTAAGCGCAGGAGCAGACGACTACGTTACAAAGCCATTCTCCCCTAGAGAGCTTATTGCAAGATGCGGTGCGCTTTTAAGAAGAGTTGAGCGTGCTGCAATAATAGCAAAAAGAGAACAATACAACACTTTAATTAAGTTTGGAAACTTGATTATTGACACAAAGCAAAGACTTGTTACGATTGGCGAAAAAGCAATCCACTTTACGCCTACAGAGTTTTCTTTACTTACGACTTTTGCAAATCACCCTCACGAAGTGTTAAAAAGAGAAACGCTTTTAGAAAAAGTTTGGGATTGGCCAGATGCTTCGGGAACGCGCACAGTTGATTCCCACGTTAAATCTTTAAGACATAAGATTGGATCTGATTGGATTCGCACAATACATGGAGTAGGCTACGCTTTTGAGCCACCTAAAGAAGATTATGAGCCAAAATTTGATTCTCAAAAATAGCAAAGATCATAAGAACATAAAAAATAGCAATCTACTAAAGAGTTCATTAAAAAATTCGATGAAGAACACTCTAAAGAATCCACTGCCTCATCCTAAAAGCGCAATAGGATTTTTTACGTCATTAAAAGGCGAATTGTCTGCGATTATTGTTTTTGCAACAGCTATAGCATTTGTTATGGCATGGTTTTTACTAAAAGTTGGATTAAGTGGTTGGATTGCAATGCCACTAACTCTTGCAGTTGCATTAGGAATAACATACGCATTTTCTAGAGGATTAACTTCCCCACTTAGACAAATGCGCGATGCTGCAGAGACTATGGCAGATGGCGACTATTCTGTACGTGTTCAGATCGAAAGCAGAAAAGACGAAGTTGGAAAGCTCACTCTTGCTTTTAACGAGATGGCAGAAGAACTAGAGCACGCAGACAATATGCGCCGAGACCTTATAGCAAACGTTAGCCACGAGCTTAGAACGCCTGTTAGCGCTTTGCAGGCAATGGTAGAAAACCTTGCAGATGGCGTTGTAGAGCCAACGCCTTCCAATATGGAAGCAATAGTAAATCAAACACATAAATTAGCTGATTTAATTACTTTTCTTCTTGACTTATCTAGAGTAGAAGCAGGCGCAGAGAGCCTTGTTATTACAAGCTTTGACTTTAAAGACTTTATTAACAACATTGTAGAAACGGTAAAAATCGCAGACGCGGGTCACAATCACAGCATAAGTCTTAATATTGAGAACAACATTATGCTTGTTGGAGACAAAAATCGCCTATCTCAATTGTTTACAAACGTAGTATCTAACGCAATCAAACATTCTGCAGACAACACTAAGATTCTTATAAGCGCTAAGTCGAATCACGAAAAAAATATTTTAGTTTGCAATGTTATTAATTTTGGAACGCAAATTCCTGAAGAAAATCGAGCAGACATTTTCCGCAGATTTGTTAAGGGAAATCAAGGAATAGGAACAGAGTCTGGCGGAACTGGATTAGGACTTTCTATTGCAAGATGGGCTGCGCTGCTTCATCACGGAAACGTTAGAGTTGTAGACGATAAGCGCGGAGTTAATTTTGAGATAACATTGCCGCTTACATATAGCGAATAGCAAAGTCGCGCGAGCTTTAAGAGCTAAACATACAAGCTAAACACGCAAAATCCTTAAACACGCAAATCTAAGAGTATAAAACGCTTTCTTTAGACCACACTCCAGCCAGCGCAAAACACGCAAAAACAGCAACACCGCTTTTATTTAGCTCTTTAACACAGTTTTTTAGCGTAGACCCCGTAGTAATAATGTCGTCTATAATAATCACTTTGTACCCGTTTTTAATGCCACTTGCATCCACCAATAAACCTTTAGACGTGCGCAAAGACCTTTGCCTACTCCCACTTAGTTGAACCGACTTTCCCCTTACATTAATCATTTTAATTGCTTTAACAAAAGTAGCATCAATGCCTTGTTTTTTAAGACTTTTAACAACATTTTTAGCTATTGGATCCATATGACTTCTGCCGCGCTTTCTTTTAGATGCAAAAGACGAAGGAACTGGAATAATGGCCACTTTGCTTGAGCTTCCAACAACACTAATAATCAAGCTAAAAAGCAAGTCCGAAAAAGGCTTATCTAAAAGTTGGTTTCCATGATCTTTCCATTGCAAAATACACCTTCTTACAGCCCATCCGTATGTTGCACAAGAATAGATGTTTTTGCAAAATACGCCACTAAACGGGTCTCTATGCCATTTACTAAACTTTGATTTGCATTCGTTGCAAAGCACGCAATCTTCCATTGAGCAGCCAGCGCAGCAAATTGGAAAAGCAAGATTAAGAATAGTATTAAGCACATTTACCCAAGAAACGTTGGAAATAAGCCGATTTTGTTTGCTTTTGTTAAGGTTTTTGTAAATCATAAAAAGACGATAGCAACACTAAAAACAAATAACAATAAAATTAGAGCAATGTGGTTAAAGGCTTTTTACTTAAGACTTTAATTAAGACTTTCCAATAGCCTAGAGCACAATTCAAAAGTATTATTAGGGTTTTTTACGCAAATCGCAAGCGCTCCTGTTAAAGAAGTTGGGTAATCGTTACCGCCTTTGTACATGCGATCTCCCACAAAAGCAACAGATTTTAGCGAAATGTCGCAAATCTTACAAAGAGAATCAAGAGCATATGCTTTATTGTTTCCTTTGCAAACAATATCAACACTTGTCTCTCCACCAGCTCGAACAGAAAAGTCGGGCAAATCTTTAGCAATTTGTTCAGCTAGCTGTTCCTTTAGCTTGCCACTAGGATCCCAATTCTTTTTAAGTTCGATTGGAGCAAGCTGACCTAGTGCAGAAAAAGTGATTTGAGTGCCACGATTTTCTATTTGACTACCCCAAAGGTCTTTGTCTCCACTGCTTTTTAGCAATCCCATTTTTTTAGCGCAATCTTTAACAACACAAATAATGCGATTTGCGTCTTTTACGGAAATCGTGTGAGAATACACACATTTAAGATTGCCACCAACAATTCGATAATAGCTTGTTCCATTAGTTGGCATAATGTGAAAATTGTCTAAATTCGTAGAAGCAGGCAAGACGCTTAGAACTTGACTTTTAACAAGTCGCAAGTCTCCACCAGTAATTAGCGCAATTGGCATTTTATTGATTAAATCGCCAAAAACCTTGCACATTGGACTAATCATAGGCTTTTTAGAACATGCAAGAGTGTTGTCTAAGTCAAAACCAATAAGTGAACACAAAGCAAGACGCTCACAAAGCCCCTGCTCATTGTACTCATGAATATTTGGCTCCAACGATTTCCTCCTGTACAAACTGTGCAATTCAAGTATTCCATATTATCAACATATTTACTACACCGTTTTGTGTTTGCACATTAATCAAATGCCCTAGCGTACAAATAAAGTTAAGTGTATGACGTCTTTAGTATGGGAACAAAAAAGATATAGAAACCGCCACGGACGCGGTATGCGTGCGCCAATGTTTGGCACGCGACTTCCTAGATACAGAACAGCCAGCGGAATGTTCGATTCAATGGTAGCAGCTCAAATTAGAAGACTTAACAGTGCTTGGTCAAATCTTATAAAAGACGTTCAATTTGCTGTAGAAGATGTTCCTCCAAGCCAGCCCGTTTTGTGGGAAAGCAATAAAAGAATAATGTCTCAAGCTTTTCCTGCATCTAAAGGAATACCACAAAGAGTAGTTTTATACAGGCTTCCACTATGCACACACGTTACTAGCAGAGCGGAGCTTCAATACGCGATTAGAGACGAGATAGTGCAACGTTTAGCAGAATTGTACGGAAGAAGACCAGAAGAAATCGATCCGGATTGGGGATTGTAAATATTGGGGATTGTAAATAGCAACCTAAAAGCCCTAAGTCTACTTTACAATCGAAGGATTTGAGCGAACTTTAACACTTATGCTATTAGGGTCAAGCGACTTAGAAGGAAGCCACGCAACGCTTGCAAAACCAGCGTCGTTTACTGCTTTTGACTGAATTCTAGACGCAAACGAAACTCCAGATTTAGACTTAAGAGTAAACATAACAGCTTTAGGATTAATATCTTTCGCTAAAATTGTTGAAACAGTATAAGACTTAACTTCAATAGTTTTAGACGCTACTTTTAAGCCAGAAGAATCGTAAGCACTAAGCTTTACATTTGCATTATCAACAGATCCATTTGCAATATGTAGCGAAGCTTCGTCTGCAGAAAATGGGGAAACAAGTGCACTATTTGTAATAGAACGAACTGAATTAACAAAAGCAATATCGCTTTGACCATCTTTGCCACTTCTTTCAACAGAAGCCATAACAAAAATCGGAACGTTACTTTGAGCAAAAATCGCCCCAACGCCCTTAGGTACTTCTTGTAAATCAACAACTTGAATCTGTCTTGCACTAAAATCTACTTGCTTTATGCTCTTTTTTCCAAAATCATCGAGCCAATACAAATCGACTTTTCCGCTTTTATTAGACCAAATATAAGCTTTAGCTTGATCACCCTCAATAACACCTGGCAAAACAGGCTCTAAAGATGCTGATTCTTGCGGAGAAATAACATCCACGCCTTTAGAAACAAGACCGGATGAACGAATAAACTTAACAAACGACGAAACTGGAGCTTGCTCACTTAAAACTTGAATATAAAGACCATCCGACTTTGCTGCAGCTGCAGAAATGTTAAAGTAAGCGTCACTATGCGCTGGAACAGTAAAAGTGCTTCCTGTAGAAAGATTTAGCTGCGCTCCCGATTTATTAGTTGACCACGCTTTAACGCTTACAACTGTAGGCTTAGACGAAAGATTAACAGAGTTTAATCTTACAGAAACGCCTTCAGCTATTTTTGGAATAATAAAGTTTTGGCGCATTGAAGGAGATACGCAAGAAGTGGCAGATAAGCCTTTTAAGTCGCCGTTTGTAGCCCAAGATGCAACAGATGCAGCAGACCCAGTTCCAGATTGCGCACTTAAAAGACTACTTTCCAAAACTTGAGCGTCTTTATCTACATTACTTTCTGCAAAATAAGCTCTATTTTGGCTTTCACTTGAATCACTAGGATCACTAGAAGAACTAGAAGGATTGTTAAAAGATTTGTTAACTAAATCTTTAGAATCGCCAGCATATTTTACGCCATTAAGAGTGGACTTGTAAACGCTTCCAAAAGATGCATATTTCGATATTGACTTTAAGTCTCCTTCGGATTCTTGAAACTCGCTATCGCCATATTTTGCTAAATCCGGTAGAGCTATTCTGCTAGGGCAAACTGTTTGCAAATTTGTAGAACTAACACGCTTTTCCACGCTTCCAATAGGAAAAATAGGGTCATCTGTTAGCTGTTTTAGTGGGCATATGCAAGACGCAACAACAGCGCAAGAAACCAGTATTGTTGCGCTTAAAATAGACAAAGACCACAGTTTGAATCTTCTAAAACGAACAGAAGCGCTAATTGAAGCAGCATCTTGTGCATGACGATGACTATTTTTAGAATTCGTATTTGACTTCATTAATCTACCTGCCATTTATCCGTCTAATCAATCATAGCTTCTAACTAATCATCCTAATTATTCACGCTCTATTATTCACGCTCTATTACGTTATTGCTGTTAAAACGAGGCAAAGCAACCAGGCAATACAATAGCAGCACTAAAGCAAAAACAACAATCCATGGAATTCTCCAAGAAAGTGGGCGCGAATGACTATAAATCGAAGTTTTAGAAGAAGACATGTCTGCTACATCGTCGAATCTGCAATACGTTCCATGACTAGATGAAACAACAAGCTGAGTTCCTTCCGAAGCGTTTACGTTTGCAATCAACTTTTCAGTTGCGTCTTTATTTGCATACCCTTCTAAAGCAATCATTGAATTATTAGCAGCCAAATTATCTTTAGCTTTAGAATTATTAACAATGTAAATTCCGCCAATACCAAGCTGCTTTAAGGTTACAATCGACTCATCACTTGCATGAGAAAGAAGCTTGGAAGCTGCGTAATAAAGCGTATTTGTACTAGGAGAATATCCGTATAAAACATCTCTAACTTGCAAAGATGGAGATAAGTCAACTAAATCGCCACGAGCGGTACGCATAAGCGAAATATTCAACTCACGACTATTCACAGCTTTAATCGCAAGAACGCGATTTGCACTATTCTTATTCAAGTAGTCCGAAACAACCATCGGCAGGCCACTATCGCTTGCGTAAACGGATGTTACAGGTCCGCTAATAATCGCGAATAATCCAAGCAAAGCAGCAACAGCAAAAATTCCAAAAGCTAAAATTCCTCTTGCAATATGAATAAGCCTTTTCATCATTGCCTTAGCAGAACGATTCATAGCTGCACGCTTAGAAACACGCGTAGTGTAATCGTCTGGATTATTGTCTTGATTAGCAGAATTAGATTTTCGCAAAGGCTCAAACCTACGAACAGCTTTTCCTGCAACCATGCACATGCATGCAAGAACACCAAGCGCGCTTAAGCTTACGCCTGAAAGAACACTTGCGCTAATAGGACCGTCAAAATCTGAAGCAACAACAACGCGGCAAGCGACTAAAGAAAGCGCCATTCCGCTAACTATTACAACCCACATCATTCTTGAAGCCCTTAAAGCAAACGGAAGAGCAAGCGCGCATAAAGCCATTAGTACAGCTAACGCAGCAAACACAATCATGATTATTCCGCGAAGTTGCAAAATTAGCATTGAACCCGAAGAAAAATGATTCAAATCAATGTTAAACGCTCGAAGCAAAACGTCTATATAGCTGCTAGCTCTAGGAGCGCCATTTATTTTTTGAGAAGGCAAAGCCATACTAGCAAAAATTTGACGCCACATTCCAGTTCCAAAATAGCGCACAACGCTACCAAGAGTTGGCAAAAGAACCAAAACAGATGGAATAGGCATTAGCGCAAGCATAAAACGATGCGAGCGCACCATAATTATTGATGCAACAAAAATAACAAACATTGGCAGCAAAAGCTGAGGACTTGCAGCAAGGGGAACCATAAAGCACAAAGATGCGCAAGCTGCGCTTTGGATTGACGCAACTGGAACAACAGGGTCTTCTGTAACGTACATTCCTACAGCGTGGAAAGCGAACGCAAATGCAGCTGGCAAAAATACCATTGTTAGAATCATTGGCAAATCGCCTCTAGCAAAAACTCCAAAAGCCATTGCAATCATTGCCCAACAAAGGCCGGAACATACTCGCACAATGTCTGATCTAGTAAACACGCCTGCTAGAGCCCAAAAACTTAGTAGCATTGCAGGGGCAGCAAGGAAAAATATGACGTTTATTGCAGCTAACGTATTTCCACCAAATACAATGGAAGCTAGCATCCAAATCATAAGAAGCGGAGATGGAGGAAGAGGAGACGCAAAACCGTCGTCTGGAATGTATGCTCCAATCGCAGCATTAAATAAATCGCTAAAACTTGTTCCAGTAGAAAGAAGCTGGCTTGAATAAAGCGAAGAGCCAGAAAGAATCTTGTTAATTGGCGCTCCGTAAAGAAGTATTACGGTTGCAAAAACAAGAAGAGATGCACAAATTGCTGCGCTCCATCTAAACAAAACTCTTCTATGCAAGTGTTTTCTTGCAAGTGGACTTAAAATAACACCCTTTTTTTGAGTCTTAAAAGCAATAGTTTTGTCTTTCCAACGCGTAATTTGACTACGACTTGCTATAAGAGAAGTGAGTCGTTTTAAGGAAACTTTTGAAACTCTAGACACTCGTCTTCTTGCAAAAATAGCGCGAGGTAATTGTGCTAACGCAATCCAAGGAAGCATAAGATGCATAAACGCAACATACGGCTGCTTAGCAAACAAAGATTGAAGTGCGCGGATTATTGACATTGGAACAGTGCAAAGCCAAATAAGCGGCCACATAATAACGCTAACATCTGTATACATATATCTTTGCTTTGCCATAATCGAATAGGCTAAGCCGTAGCAAACATTGGTTTTTTCTGCATCGCGCTCTTCGCCGCTCCTAGTGCGAAGACCGTCAAAACGCGCTCTTCTATGCGCGATTCTGGCTTGCGGAACAACAACAACTCGCCCACCGCTTAAAACGACTCGCCTACAAAAATCGTTAGACTCTTCAAAAGTGGTAAGCCAAGGCTGAGTTCCTCGCATTGTTTGCCAAGTGCTAAGCGAAACTAAAGCGCCTGCAAGAGAAACAGAATAAACGTCTCCCCTAAAATCGTATTGCTCTTGATCTGGCTCGCCTTCTACGCTAAGCGAATGCACTTTATGCTTCCACGCATACATGCCAACGTTGTGAAGAATTTTTCCTTGCCAATCAACTTGTTTTGCACCAAGAACGCAAGCTGTTGGAGTGTTTCTCCAAGTCTCTCTTAAAGCTTCCAGGCATTTTGAATCGCAAGGTTTTGAATCGTCGTGCAAAAGCCACAGCGACTTAACTCCTTGCAATGGTAAGAGTTTTCTTAAAGACTTTTCTACGGCATCGCCGAATGATTTTGCAGACTTAATTGGAAGAATAACAACTTTTACTTGTTTATATTGTTTATAGGAATCAGTGTTATAGTCGTTAGCGTACCCGTTACCGTACAACGGATTACTGTTGGAAAAATCCGCACTAGAAATTAATTCTGCTAATTGAGTTGGCTCTATTTGAACGTTAAAAGACTTTACTAACTCTTTTTGTGTTTTACTAGCGCAATCAGCTACAACAATAGTTCCAGGAAGAACACTTTGATTTATAACCGCTTGCAAAGTTTCTTCGTAAAACCGCGTATCTTGCTCAACACTCATTATTGAAACAATAGAAGAATCAACCTCGCGAGGCTTTATTCTATTCATAGCAGAAAAGACTTGTAAAACATCGTTTTCAAAAGTGCAAGTTTCAGCGGTTATTGAATCCATACATAATAGTTTACGCAAGGGGTATGTATTATGCATGTTAAAATCTCAATAGAATACACTATAATGGTGATTTATATGTGCATTTACGAAAGAAGGAAGCATGGCAGCCTCTCGGTATAATCAAGACCGTCGGTACCAAACTAACTATTGGGACTCATCTGCACCGCACCATACTCTCAATAGTCAAATGCTTAATAATACTCGTAAAATCATTTGCATGGCAATTATTGCCGTTCTAGCCTTTTTAACTACAATAATCGCATCCGTATGGCTTGACTTTTCTTCTACCATTAGTTCGCGCGTTATAAAAACCATCTCAACAAGCACCAAACAGATTCAGTCAATAGACCCTAATGCTGGTAAAACTATTAATATTCTTGTTCTTGGTCAAGATACTCGAGAAGGTAAGAATCGCGCTTTTCAGGGCGGCGGAGAAGACGAAAATCATCAATCAGACACAGCAATGATTGTTCAAATCAGCGCAGATAGGTCTTATATAAACATTGTTTCAATTCCAAGAGATTCAATGGTTAAAGCCGCATCGTGCAATACGTCTAAAGGCAGAATTCCAGCTAGACGTAAAGTTATGTTTAACTCGATTTTCGCACTTGGATACGCTAAAGGAGGCGACTTAGCAAGTGCAGCATCATGTACGCTTGCAACAGTAAACGAGATTACTGGATTAAACATAACAGATTTTATTGTTGCAGACTTTAGCGGTTTAAGCGATATGATTAATGCGATTGGCGGAGTAACCTTGTGCATTCCTGTAAACACTAGGGATTACTACACGGGCGTTAATCTAAAGCGCGGACTCCAACACCTTGATGGCGTGCAAGCAACACAATACGCAAGAATGAGGCACGACAGCGCAAGCGACGGAAGCGATATTATGCGAACAACGCGCCAGCAATATCTTCTTAAGCAACTTATTCATCAAGCGCTATCTAAGAATCTTCTAACACAGTCGGGCCAACTTTATCAACTTGCAAAATCAGCTCTAAAGTCACTTAATATGAGCCAGGGTCTTGCAAACCCTACAACACTGGTTGGTTTAGCTGCAAGTCTTCGTAATCTAAAACCTTCGAACATTTACGCGCAAACAATACCTATTGCGACCGACCCATACGATGAAAATCGTGTTATTTTAGACGAAAGTGCGCAAGACGTTTGGGATTTAATGCAAAAAGATAAGCCTTTAACTAAAGATTTAGGCGAAAAATCAAGTAAAAGTGAAAAGTCTTCAAAAAAGAACTCAAAGAGCAGTAAAAAGTCTGATTCTAAAGAGAACTCCAATTCGTCTAGTGCAGATTCTAACGACTCTGCGGAGTCTACAAATTCTGGCGAGAATAGCCTTAATTCCTCTAATTCCTATGCAGATTCAAATGCAGTTAAAATTGGGCGCGTGGATCCAAAAACTGGATTAGCAAAAGACAGCTTAGGCAGACTTATTGATCCAAATAGCGGCGGAATCGTTAACCCAGAAGACGGAACAATAAGAAACCCGCAAACTGGTCACTACATGGGAATTGCAGATAAATACCTAAATAATACAGTATGCGCTGTTCCAAAAGGAAAATAACGCGCTTATAAAACTTTGTTAAAGCGTTTATAACTACGTTGCTTTATAATGCCATTGTTAGTTTTTAGCAATAAAAATAAACAATAAGCAAGCAATAACAAGCTATAAGCAAAAACAAGCTTACAGATAAACGCTGAACGTTAAACATTAAACGCTGAACGATGAACGCAATCAAATTTGCAAAATGCTACGGGAGGATAAATGAGCCAGCAACGTCCAGAAGACGCTTTGGGGAATCAAAATAATCCACCTAGCTTTGTTCCATCGAATAAACACAACAAAAACGCAAATTCAATACCGAGTTTTCCGCCTAAGAATGCACACAATAACGCGCATAAAAACAACGAACCAAACAAGCAAGAAACTATTCAGCGCGCACCGTCGTTTGAGCCAAAGCCTAGAAAAGTAAACCAAAATTCACAAAGCTATCGAGCACAAAATCACAGAGCACAAGGCTACAGCTCGCAATACTACCCCGAACAAAATCAACGTTTGAGTCAAAATAATGCAAGTGCATCTAGCTTTACTCCAAACAGAATCCAAAACTTTAGTCAAAATGAAATTAGGCCAATAGCAAGTAATTCTTCTGTTGGAGCTCTTGCTTTTAGAAAAAAACATCGCTTACTAAAGTATTTATCCTTGCTTTTAGTAATAATATTGATTCTTGTAGGAGCAAGCGGCGTTTTATCTTGGAACTGGATTGACTCTCAAATTAAGCGAGATAATTGGCTAACGGATACTCCAGATACTCAAGAAACAACTTGGCTAATCCTGGGATCGGATCAGCGAGAAGGCGAAGAAGCAAAAGAAATAACTGGATTTAGAACAGATACGATTCTTGTTTTAACAAAACCAGTAAGTGGGCACAGCTCCTTAATATCCATTCCAAGAGACTCGCTAGTTTCTGTAAACGGCCAACAGATGAAGATTAACACAGTTGCACAAGATCTTGGAAATAGAGCACTAACAAAAACTGTTGAAAAAATTACGGGTCACAAAATAGACCACGTTGCAGAAATAAAATTCGCAGGACTTACAAACGTTGTAAACTCACTGGGAACAATAGACTTATGCTATGATCGCACAGTTAGCGATGCCTACAGTGGACTTAATTGGACTGCAGGATGCCACAGTGTAGACGGAAACGTTGCATTAGCATTTTCTAGAATGAGATATGCGGATCCTCAATCTGATTTTGGAAGAGCTGCAAGACAGCGAATGGTAATTAGCGCAATAATGAAAAAAGCTTTATCTAGTAGCACGCTTACAAACTTTTCAACAGTAAAAGGCTTTGCAAAAGCATCGCTTGATTCTGCAACATTAGACGAAAACTCAAATCCTGGAACACTGCTGAACATGGGTCTTGCTTTTAAGGAAGCAACAGGAAAAGACGGCGTAACAGGCACAGTCTACTGGACTAATCCAGATTATTGGGTGTATTCAGTTGGATCATCCGTTTTGTTAGACGATGCTAAAAACATTGAACTATTCGATCAATTATCTGCTGGAACGCATGCGCCTGGAAACGTTGGAACGCTTGCAGAGCAATAAACATAATTTTGGCTAATCATAATTTAGCCAATTTAGCCTTTAACCACATTTATAGTTTTTACTTGCATATTTCTTAATCGCAATACACTATTGCGTTATGGAATACGAAAACAATGCAAATAATACTAAAAGCATAGCTTCAAAACCAATGTTTTGGATGCAAATAATGGCAAATATTGTGCCTATTTTAGCCAATATTGCTCTTGCTATAATGGCGTTTTTGCAAAAAAGTTGGATGATGCTTGCAATGATTGTTCCTAGCATAATGATGTATATTGCTTGCTTAATACCGCAAATTGTTCAATATAATTCAAACAAAAACAACAAAAGTTTAGTAAAGAATAATACGAATCAAAGCATTCACTTTAGCAAAACAACAGTCGACTCTCATATTAAAGGTGTTCCAGAAACTCTTGTTCCAATCAACCTAGAAGCAATGCTGATTAATAACGCAAATCAAATTGTTTCTACAAATTACTCTAAAAACATGCAAAATCGTGTTCCTCCATGGAAAAATGTTGTATACGCTTGGCTAGTGTCTTCTAAAAACTCTTTAGAAGCTCCAATCGGAATAAACAGCAGCGGTTATTTTTGTATAGATCTTGTTAAAAATGGGCCGCACGCGCTTGTAGCAGGAACAACAGGATCTGGAAAATCCGTTTTACTAACATCTTGGTGTTTGGCTTTAGCTTTTAGATACTCACCTAAATTATTGCAATTTGTGTTTATGGATTTTAAGGGAGGAGCTACATTCGATTCACTTTCTACGCTTCCACACAGCGTTGGAAACGTTGGAGACTTAAATCTTAAGCATGCTGCAAGAGCATTGCGAGGATTAGAAATGGAATTAGACAGGCGAGAAAGATTAGTTGCAAATCAAGGCTGCCACGATATTAGTCAAGTAAAACCAATCGAGCCTTCAATGGTGATTGTTATAGACGAGTTTCATGCCCTTAAAAATCAACTACCCGATTACATGAATCGCCTAATACGCATAGCTTCGGTTGGAAGGTCCCTTGGAATGCATCTTATAGCGTGCACACAAAACCCAATGGGACAAGTAAACGCAGATATGAAGGCGAATATGTCTATAAACATTTGTTTAAGAGTTAGAGACGCAATGCAATCGCACGAGCTACTCGGGTCGCAAGCCGCAGCAAGCATAAACCCAAATAAGCCTGGAGCAGCATATTGCAATACAGGAGACGGAATAGTAGCATTACAATGCTCACAAAGTCAAAATAAAAATTCGCTTATAAAAGCAATCGAATTGGCTGGAAAATTCTATTGCTACAAAACTCCTAAACAATTGTTTAGCACTCCCCTACCAAGATACTTAAATAATTCAACTCTTAATAAATATTGCAAAAACACAAAAGATAGCGAGTTTGGACTTTTAATCGGCTTAAAAGACGATGGAATTAACTTAAGCGAAGCAATTTTGCCAACAAATCTTGGAAACATAGCGATTATTGGCGGAAGCAAACGAGGAAAGTCTAATCTTATAAATGTGATTAAAAATGCGATTAGTATGCAAAGTCTAGATTCAAAAAACATTCACATTCAAGACAACGCAGACTCACTTTTGGAGCCTTTTAACAGCGACGAAAAATCTCAAGAATTCCAACACAAATTAAAAGACACTAGAACAACAGTAATATTTTGCGCTCAAAACGCAAGATACATACGCATACCAGATCAAGCGCCAGTAAGAATAATCTTCCCAACAGGCGATTCTGCAACAGACTCAATGCTTGGAATACCTACCGACTTACTAAAAACACTAAGCGTGGAAGATTATCAAACACCAGGAAGATGCATAATGGTGATTCCTGGAAAAGCTAATTTGCTGCAAATATTGAGTTTTACATAAAAATATGACTTAAATCACTCAAAAGATTAAAAAAATTTTTGTAAAAGTCTTGAAAAAAAGTTATATTCATGCTTTCCTGGAGTGCGGATAGTTTTATACAAAATCTAACAAATTTAGTCAAAACATACGCGTATTAAAAAGAGGTTATTTACTTATGAGTAGCGCATTCGACTGGCGTGCAAAAGCAGCTTGCCGAGATAAGGATCCTGAACTTTTCTTCCCAGTAGGAAATAACAGCGCATCCAATCAGCAAGTTGAAGAAGCCAAAGCGGTGTGCAGAACTTGTAATGTGGCGGACAATTGCTTAAGATGCGCTCTAGAAACAAGCCAAGATTACGGCGTTTGGGGCGGACTTAGCGAAGATGAAAGGCGCTCGCTAAAGCGTAGAGCAATGCGAGCGCGCAGAAATCAAAGCACTGAATTTTAAGTAAGAGACTACTCTACTACTCTACTCCAGGCACGCGCAGCTTAATATCTAGCAGAACGCGAGTTCCGCCTTCTCTGCGCGATTCCCACTTAACAGTGCCACCAAAATCGTTAGTAACAAAAGTGTTGATTAGCTGAGTGCCTAATCCAGATCCAGAAGACTTTGCCATTCCATGCAAGGATTCGCTTTCGATTCCGCCGCCATTGTCTTCTACAACAATACTAAGGTTGTCTCCACCACGACCAACAGAAATCGTAATATGACCTTCGCTCATTCCTTCAAAACCATGCTCAACTGCATTTGTAACAAGCTCGGTTAAAACAAGAGAAAGAGGCGTTGCATCTTGAGCTGCAAGCTTGCCGAATTTACCACAAAAATCAACCGTAATATTTTGATTTTGCGAAGCAAGTTCAATCGTCATTTTAAGCAAGCTAGAAATTACTTTGTCGAAGTCAACAACCTCATCGGCAGTCTGGCTTAAACCTTCGTGAACAAGAGCAATAGTTTGAACTCGCCTTTGAGCTTCTTCTAGCTCTTTTCTAACTTCGTACGACTTAGTTTTTCTAGCTTGAAGACGAAGCAAAGCAGAAACAGCTTGAAGATTATTCTTAACGCGATGATGAATCTCGGAAATGGTAGCGTTCTTAGTCTGAAGCTCCTTTTCTCTTCTAAGAACCTCCGTAACATCTCGGCAAAGAACAACTGCGCCAGTTCTATCGTTAGGCCCATAAAGCGGCAGCGAGCGCATAGAAACAACGGAATTATTTACTTCTAACTCACAATCAACATCTGCTTTACCGCTTAAAACTAAAGGCAAGCTTTCGGGAACAACATCGTTTGTGTGAAGAAGACGCGCTCCAAACTCGCACAAGAACTCGCCTTGCATAGTGTTTAATCCGCCAAGTCTGCGGAAGCAGCTGATTGCGTTTGGAGAAGCATAACGAACAACACCGCTTTCTTCTAAAATAATAAAACCGTCTGCAACTCGAGCATTGTGGCGCTGATTTAGCATTGAATCGTGGTACGGAAACTGCTCGCGCGCAATCATGTCAAACAACGTTTTGCCAGCATTAATGCTTTCCGTCTCGTACCTACCGTTTGATTCTCTTGTTGCAAGATTTGTTTCCCTAAGAACAAGACCAAGCGTTTTGCCGTTGTGGCGAACTGGAGCGTAAACGTTGCAAACAGTAGCTCTGCCAACAGTTCTTAAAACCGAAGAGTGGAAACTTGTTTCTTTACTCATTGCTGCTTCTAGCTCATTATGCATTGATTCGTCTAGCTTTACGCCGAGTAAATCTTCGGTTCTAAGTGTGATTGCTGTAGATGGACGGCATTGTTCTGCTACAACGTAATCGCCATTGCCATTTTGAATAACTAAAAGCAAGTCTGCAAAACTTAAATCTGCTATTACTTGCCAATCTGCTACGAGGTGATGCAACCATTCGCGATCCGAATCGTCAAAATCTGGACGCGTTGCAAGAATATGAGAAAAATCAGCCATGTTTTAATAATATAAACACGCGAATATAAACACGCGAATATAAGCAGACTAAATAAGCAGACTAAATAAACAGACCAAATAAACAGACCAAATAAACAGACCAAGATTCTAAAGTCTATTAAAGCGCGTTATAAAACAAAAGTGCAGAAGTTTTAGCTCCTGCACTTTTATCTCCATCTATTAGCTTGCACTAATACGAATCTTGCGACTAATCCAATCCAAGCTCCAAATTTCCACCTGGAATTGCGTCGAGAAGATCGCGAGTGTATTCCTTTTGAGGATGATCAAACACTTCGTCGGTTGTAGCATGCTCAACAAGTTTGCCGTGTTGCATAACAACAACCTCATCTGCAATTTGACGAACAACAGCCAAATCGTGAGTAATGAACAAGTAGCTTAATCCGCGCTCTGCTTGCAAATCGTTAAGCAGGTGCAAAACCTGATCTTGCACAAGCACATCCAAAGCAGAAACAGCTTCATCGCAAACGATTACGTCTGGGTCCAAAGCCATTGCACGCGCAATCGCAATGCGCTGACGCTGACCACCAGAAAGCTCGTTCGGGAATCGAGTCATAACAGAAGAAGGCATACGAACCATATCTAAAAGCTCGCGTACGCGATTCTGCCTGCTCTTTTTATCTCCAATCTTATGAATTCGCAAAGGCTCTTCAATAGAACGATAAATCGAATACATTGGGTCGAGCGAACCGTAAGGATTTTGGAATACTGGCTGAACATGGCGGCGGAAATCAAGCAAATCCGCGCCCTTTAAGTCAGCAATATTCTTGCCTTCGTAAGTAACAGTTCCACTTGTTGGCTTAAGAAGTCGCAAAACCATGTTTGCAACAGTAGACTTACCAGAACCGGATTCGCCTACAATTGCCAAAGTTGTGCCGCGCTTAATAGAGAACGAAACGTCATCAACAGCCTTGAAAAGCTCCTTCTTTCGAGGAAGCTTAAACTCGCGCGTTAAGTGGTCGACTGTAATAATATGCTCGCTCTTTTCAAGAGCTTGCTCGCCTACTACGTGATGCTCAAGCAAATTATCCGCGTTGCCGCCATGCTCCTTAACGGAGATGATTCGCTGAGAAGCCAAACTTGGAGCCGCTGCAACAAGTCGCTTAGTGTATGGATGCTGCGGATGTTGCAAAACGTCTAGAGATGGACCAGACTCAACAACGCGACCTTTATACATAACAACAACGTGCTGCGCGCGAGCTGCAGCCAAACCCAAATCGTGAGTAATAAACAAAACAGACGTGCCGAGCGAATCAGTAAGCGTGTGCAAATGGTCAAGAATACGCTTTTGCACAGTCACGTCTAGTGCGGAAGTCGGCTCATCTGCAATAAGCAAATCTGGTCGGCAAGCCAAGCCAATCGCAATTAACGCGCGCTGACGCATGCCGCCAGAAAACTCGTGCGGGAACTGACGTGCGCGAGTTGCAGCATCTGGCAAACCAGCTTCATCTAGCAAACCAGCAATGCGGTCTTCAACGCTTGCTCCAACAACATACTTTTTGGCGATTTCCCAAGCTTTGTCGTCATCAACGCCATACTTGATTAAATCGTCTGCAACGCGCCAACGAGTTTCGGAACCTGGAACCCACTCTTTTTTGTAGTATTCCATAGCTTCATTAAACTTTTCGGCATTCGTTTGTTCGCTAAGACCAATTTGCGCCAAAGCTTGTTTTGCTTCGTCCAATAATGCGCTCAGTTCTTTAGAGCCGAGGAAGATTTCGTCTTCGTTGCTTTTAACTTCTACAGCGTCTCCTGCTAAAGCTTCTGCAAGTGCGGAGCGCTTTTCGTGGCTAACGTCAACGCCATTTGCAAGAAGAGCTTCTTTAACTTGAGTTCCAATTCGCCAAACAGGATTAAGGTTGCTCATAGGGTCTTGCGGAACCAAGCCCATTGCCGTACCGCGCAAAGCCGCATAATCTTTAGGCTTTAGATTGCTTATTTCTTGACCTTTAAGCTTAATAGAACCACCCGTAACGTGACCTGTTCCTGGAAGCAAGCCTAAAACCGCCATTGCAGAAGTGGACTTTCCAGAACCAGATTCGCCTACGATTGCAACCCACTGACCTGGGTAAACGTTAAAGCTTGCATCGCGAACAGCGTGTACGGCCTTTTTAGAATCCGTTGTAAAGTCAACTTGAAGATTTTTGACTTCCAACAAAGGACCCTGCTCGCGTTGCATTGCAATAGTATCTACATTTTTACGTGTTGCTGTGTTCATAATCACTATTCCTCCACGCTAACTTACGCCTTGCGGCTCTTTGGATCCAACGCATCTTTTACAGCGTCGCCCATCATAATAAAGGCGAGAACGGTAATAGCGAGCGCAATAGACGGATAGAACAAGACTTCTGGATTCGTAGTAAGAACATTTCTAGCGGTAGAAATATCTACACCCCAGCTAACTGTTGTAGTTGGCAAACCAATACCCAAGAAGCTAAGTGTTGCTTCCAAAACAATGTAAGAGCCGAGAGAAGTTGTACCTACAACAATGATTGGAGCCAGCGAGTTTGGAATAATGTGCTGGAACAAGTTTCGCATTGGAGTAGAACCTAAAGCGGTAGATGCTGTGTTAAATTCAAGATTCTTGGATTCCATAACAGCACTTCTTGCGATTCGAGCAACGCCTACCCATCCAAAGAGAACCATAACAAACACGATTTTCCAAATCGACTTAGATGTGCGGAACATTTGCAAAACTACGATTGCACCTAACAGCATTGGCAAAGCCAAGAAGATGTCGGTGATTCGGCTAAGAACCGCATCAATCCATCCGCCAAAGAATCCAGCCAAAGCGCCGATTAGAGAACCAACTAACACCACTAAAGCCGTTGCTAGCAAGCCAACGCTTAAAGATGTACGTGTTCCGTATACAACTCGAGCATAAATATCGCATCCTTGCATGTCGAATCCAAACGGATGCGCAGCGGAAGCTGGCTCAAGCGAATGCTCCAAAACGCAATAATTAGGATTGTGCTTTGTAAGTGCTCCTGGGAAGAGCGCAACAAAAATAATCGCAATAATCAAAATTGCAGAAACAATAAACAATGGATTTCTGCGCAAAGATCGCCAAGCATCTGACCACATGCTTGTGGCTGGAGCGGATTCGTCTACAGAATCAACTTCTTGAAGAGGCGTATCGTCAAGAGGAGCAACATAGCGTTCCTGACCTGGCAATGTGTTGTAATTTGCATTATTTGTAGTCAAATTATCTTCCATCAAATTATCTTCCATAATGTGCTCTCCTTACGCGTAACGAATGCGCGGATCTAGAGCCGCGTACAACATGTCAACAAGAAGATTGCTGACTACAAATATCAACATAAGAAGCGTGACTATAGAAACAACAAGGTTTCCCTCTCCCTTTAGAATTCCTTGATAAGTAAGGAATCCAACGCCATGAATGTTGAAGATTGTTTCCGAGATCATTGCGCCGCCCATAAGAGCGCCCAAATCTTGACCTAAGAATGTAACAACAGGAATAAGCGAGTTGCGCAAAATGTGTCGAACAATAACGGAGCCTTCTTTTAAGCCCTTTGCACGAGCTGTACGCACATAATCAAGCGATATGTTTGAAGAAACTTCCGACCTTGTAAGTCGAATAATATACGCCATTGAAACGGATCCAAGAACTATTGCAGGAAGAAGAAGATCGTAGAATCCAGGATCATTGCTTGCAGTAACAGGCATAATATGCCACTTAACACCAAACAAATATTGGCCAATAAAGCCAGTAACAAATGTTGGCACAGAAATAAGAAGAAGTGATACAACCAGGATTACACTGTCGTACCACTTTCCTTTCTTTAAGCCAGAAATTATGCCGAAAGCTACGCCGAATAAGGCTTCAAAAGCAAACGCCATCAACGCAAGCTTAATGGTTACAGGGAATGCGCGGCCAATCTCGTCAATTACTGGCTGACCAGCAAAAGTATGGCCAAAGTCAAGAGTAAGCGCATTCTTTAAGAACAACAAATATTGAATAATAAATGGCTTATCCAAGTTATACTCGGCACGAATTTGCGCTTCTACAGCATGGTTAATTGGCTTATCGCCAAACATTGCTTTTACTGGATCTCCAGGCAAAGCAAACACCAAAGCGTATACCAACAATGTTGTGCCGAGAACCACAGGAATCATCTGCAAAACACGGCGCAGAACATATTTACCCATTGGTTTCTCCTTATATATTTACTTAAAAATTCGCATAGCACACACCCAACTTGTGGCTTGCATATTGATTTAACCCAACCTAAGTAAAAACACAAAGTGCTGCCTCGAACAGCGGATAGAATTTTGTAATTTTATTCGCCATTCGAAGGCAGCAGCACGTTTTTACATGCTATTTAATTATGGTTTACTTTTTAATAGCTACTTGATTTTGATCTTTACTTGTGGAGCTTGTAGTAAAGTGGCATATTCTGCCAATCCATTACAAAGCCCTTCAAGCTTGGAACCATAACAGCCTTAGCGTTCGAGTAGAACAGTGGGATGTATGGAAGATCCTCAAGAAGAATCTCGTTAGCTTGCTGATAAAGCTTAGTTGCCTCAGCTTGCTGAGAAGAAGCAGCCTTCTTAAGCAAAGCATCAAACTTAGGATTCTTGTAATCAGCTTCGTTAGAACCATTGCCATCTGCAGCAACAGAAGCAAATTCCTGAGTCAAGTAGTTTTCTGGGCTTGGGTAATCTGGCATCCAGCCTGCACGCCATGCACCCTTAACCTGACGCTGTTCGCATGCGTTACGGAACTCTTGGAATGTTGGAACTGGAGTTGTTTCGGCATTGATTCCAAGATGATTCTTAAGGGAGTTTACAACTGCGTCGAACACGGACTTAGCGTTGCCATCGGCGTTGTAAGTAAAGGTAAGAGGACCATCATACTTAGAGATCTTATCTGCCTTTGCCCAAAGCTCCTTAGCCTTTTCTGCATTAAACTTAAGATTCTCGTGACCCTTAAGATCTGCCTTGTAGCCTGGAGTCAAAGGAGAAGTGAACTCGTTTGCAGGAGATGCAGTGTTGTTAAGAACCTTCTTGATGATGGTTTCGCGATCGATTGCCATGGAAACAGCTTGACGACGCAAGCGGCCTTCTTCGGTAGTTACATCGAAGTGTGGCAAGGATGCAGGAATACCAAACTGCTGGATTACAGAACCTGGACGGTTGTATGCCTTAACAGTAGTATCCTTTTGGAAAGTCTTGGTTTCTGTATCTGGAATGTTGTCGGTCATATCAAGATTGCCAGACTGAACATCGCGGTAAGCAGCGGTGCCGTCGGTGTAAATCTTAAAGGTAACGCCATCATTCTGAGCCTTGCGTGGGCCTTCGTATGCTGGGTTCTTTACAACTTCAATCTGCTTGTTGTGATCCCAAGACTTAAAGAGGTATGGTCCAGAAGAAACTGGCTTTTCGCCATAAGCCTTTGGATTCTTGTAGAAGGATTCTGGAAGAGGAGCGAATGCAAGGTAACCAACCTTAATAGCAAACACAGAATCTGGCTGGTTCAAATCAACAGTAAAGGTGTACTTATCTACAACCTTTAAGCCAGAAAGCTGCTCATCGCCCTTAGCATCCTTATTTTGCAAGTCTTCGTAACCCTTAATGGTCTGGAAGAAGGAAGAGCACTTCTGAGCATTCTTAGCGTTTGCTACAAAGCTCCAAGCCTTAGTAAAGCTTTCTGCGGTGATTGGAGTGCCATCGCTGAACTTCTTATCTTTTTTAAGCTTAATAGTGTATTGGGTTGCATCCGCGTTTGGAGTCACACTCTCGGCATCTTCGTTTACAGTATTGCCCTTTTCGTCAAAAGTGACCAACGTGGAGTTGACCAATACAGCAGGACGAGCACCAGCATTCTCGTTAATGTTTCCTGGAACAAGCTCGTTCTGAGGCTCGGAGTCGTTTACGGTAATAACAACCTTGCCACCATTTGTTTGAGCGGTCTTCGAAGCAGAAGAACCGCATCCACCGAGCAGCATAGC
The DNA here is from genome assembly GCF_056746795.1 of Gardnerella sialicivorans subsp. sialicivorans. NCBI lineage: Bacteria > Bacillati > Actinomycetota > Actinomycetes > Bifidobacteriales > Bifidobacteriaceae > Gardnerella > Gardnerella sialicivorans. The sequence continues at coordinate 164,338 of NZ_JBWPXA010000003.1, read as the reverse complement.
AACCGAGCACGCAGCTGCGGCAAAAAGTAATGCCTTATTCTTCATATGTTTTCTCCTAACGTTGGGTATGGCAGGATTCCATTAATTATCACGAAAAAGTCTCATTACAAGCTTTGCAAAGCCTTTACGCTTTACAGGCTCTATAGGCTTAATAAATAAAATCCACCTAGTATTTATTGCCAGATGGATTCTTTGCAAAGCCAATAAGGAGGCCTCTTCGTTGATTAAAATTCAATGATACGGATTTTATTAAACAATGCAAGCTCAAAGTCTAAATGTAAAATTTACTGTTATTTTGCCTATAAATCGTAAAAATAACTATTATAATAGAAAAATATTAGATTAAATCGTATTTTATGTGATATTTTGCCAAGCCTTTTACATCTACAGTGATATTACAAAAATGTAAATTTGCATCTAGAATATGTAACAATCATGTTAAACGATGCAAAATATGCAACAAGATAATCAAATATTAATCAAAATAAAAAGTGGTGTAAATTCGCACCCAAACGCACGAGTTTACACCACTTAATAATTTAAGTCAAATAGCTAATCAAATCTAGTCAAATAGCTAATCAAATCTAGTCAAATAGCTAGTCAAATCTAATAGCTAGTTTGATTAAATCACTTAGCGTTATTTGTTTGATGCTCAAGAGCAGCTGCCACTAATCCAGCAAACAAAGGATGAGGCTTAGTTGGACGAGACTTAAACTCTGGATGAGCTTGAGTTGCAACATAGAATGGGTGAACACTCTTAGGAAGCTCCACAAACTCAGTCAAATTACCGTCCGGGCTTTGGCCGCTAATACGCAAGCCAGCTTCGCGCAAACGACCCTTATACGCCACGTTCACTTCATAACGGTGACGGTGACGCTCTGTAACATGCGTAGAACCGTAAAGCTCGGCAACAATAGAGCCTTCTTCAAGAGTTGCAGGATAAGAGCCAAGTCGCATTGTGTGACCCATATCTCCCTTGCCAGCAACAATATCTTTTTGCTCTTCCATAGTTGCGATTACTGGATCTCCACAATCCTTCTCGAACTCTGTGGAATTAGCATCCTCAAGCCCAAGCACGTGACGAGCATACTCAATAACCATAGATTGCAAGCCAAGGCAAAGTCCGAGCGTTGGCAAGCCATGCTCGCGAGCATAACGAAGCGCGCCAATCTTACCTTCAATGCCACGAATGCCAAAGCCGCCTGGAATAACCATGCCGTCCATTTGGTCAAGAGCTGCAGCAGCACCTTCTTGCGTTTCGCACTTATCGGCAGCAACCCAACGCACATTTACCTTAGCCCAGTTTGCAAAACCGCCAGCCTTAATCGCCTCAGTAACCGAAAGATACGCATCTGGCAAATCAATGTACTTTCCAACGATTGCAATATTCAGCTCATGCTTTGGATGATGAACGCGCTCAAGCAAATCTTCCCACTCGTTCCAATCAACATCGTGGAATGGAAGCTCAAGCTCACGAACAACGTAAGCATCCAAGCCCTCGTTGAACAAAATCTTTGGAACATCGTAAATGCTTGGAGCATCCACGCAATTCACAACACCTTCTGCATCAACATCGCACATAAGCGAAATCTTATCTTTAATGCCTTGATTAAGAGGACGATCCGAACGCAAAACTAGAGCGTCTGGAGAAATACCAAGAGATCGAAGCATCATTACAGAATGCTGAGTTGGCTTAGTCTTCAACTCATGAGCTGCAGCAATATAAGGCACCAAAGAAACGTGCACAAACATGCAATTTTCTGGACCTAAATCGCGGCGAACTTCGCGAGCAGCTTCCAAGAATGGCTGCGACTCAATATCTCCAACAGTACCGCCGATTTCCGTAATAATAACGTCTACATCGTCGCTAGCTTGCGCACGCATACGCGACTTAATCTCGCCAGTAATGTGTGGAATAACTTGCACGCATTGACCCAAATACTCACCAGCGCGCTCTTTTCTAAGCACGGATTGATAAATCTGGCCAGTTGTAACATTAGCTTTTTGACTAAGAAAAACATCAAGGAATCGCTCGTAATGACCAATATCAAGATCTGTTTCTGCGCCATCTTCCGTAACGTAAACTTCACCATGTTGGAATGGGTTCATTGTGCCTGGGTCAACATTGATGTAAGGATCAAGTTTTTGTTGCAAAACGTGAAGGCCGCGGCTTCGCAGAAGCCTGCCTAAAGACGATGCAGTAAGACCTTTTCCGAGGGACGAAACAACGCCACCAGTAACAAAAATATGCTTTGTAATATGCTCCTGAGAGTTACCATGTTTTCTTCTAACCATGGAACTCCATAGTATCTTCGAGCCTAGACGCGGGTGTTATACAATGAGCAACAGCTTCTAGCGCAAGCTTATAACCATACAGACCCATGCCTGTAATAGTGCCAGTAGCAACAGCGCTAATCACGCTTATTTTGCGGAAGGAATCGCGCGCAGAAGGATTAGAAATATGCACTTCCATCAGAGGCACTCCAGCATCCAAAACCATGTGCGCAGCATCCGCGAGCGCATAACTGTAGTGCGTAAAGGCAGCAGGATTCATAACTACTGGCGTATGCGCATCTGCAGCTTCGTGCATCCAGTGAACCATTTGAGCTTCGTCGTCACTTTGACGCACTTCTACTTGCAAGTTAAGCTTTTGCGCCCATTTTTTGCAAAGCGAGCACAACGTTTCAAAATCTTGGCTACCATAAACATCTGGCTGTCGAACGCCTAATCGCCCCAAATTCGGGCCATTTACTACCAAAACCTTGCGGATACTTATAGCGTTTTCTTGATTTTCTTGATTTTGTGCATTTTCTGAATTTTCTGAATTTTCTGAATTTTGCGCGTTTTCTACATCTAACATTTTCTAACCTCTAATCTTATTAAACGCTTCGCGAATCGCCTCCAGCGGCGGATTATCTAAGTGAATTGGGTTTCCAATCCCGTCTAAAACAACAAATCGCAAAGTGTTGCCTCTAGCTTTTTTATCTTTATGCATTAAGTCAAGAACCTTAGCAAAAGAATCGTCATTATTGCCGCCACCATTCCAAGATATTGGCAATCCAAGTGATTTTAGAAGCGAACGATGATACTCAACGTCTTTTGGACTTAAATAGCCCAAAATTTGCGCAAGCTCCGCCGCAAAAACCATTCCAACAGCAACCGCGTTTCCGTGACGCCAAGAGAAATGCTCGATTTGCTCAATTGCATGCCCAAGAGTGTGGCCGTAGTTCAAAAACTCGCGCAAACCTTGCTCTTTTAAGTCGTTAGAAACATGATATGCCTTAACGCGCACGCTTTTTTCTATTAAATCGCAAACCATATTGTTCAAATGTGAATCACTTAAAACAGAAGAGCCATCAAGAGTGCGTAATTTGCTAGCATTTTGCGGATTTTCCAGAATTTTTAGAATGCTAGAATCGCCAATAAACCCTGATTTTGCAACCTCTCCTAAGCCTTCAACAAAAATATCGTTAGGAAGAGTAGAAAACGCGCAAGTATCTGCCAAAACGCCTGCAGGCGTGTAAAAACTACCAACCAAATTCTTGCCAAACGCAGTATTTACGCCAGTTTTTCCGCCAGTCGAAGCGTCTACCATAGCAAGAAGAGAAGTCGGGCAATTTACGTAACGAATTCCGCGCATCCAAGTAGACGCAACAAATCCAGCCAAATCCGTGGCCGCTCCACCACCTAAACCAACAATCGCGTCTGAACGCGTAAAGCCAGCGTTTGCAAGGCGCGACCACACAAAATCAGCAACCTTAACGGTTTTGCCAGCCTCTGCGTCTGGAATAAGAATTTCTAGAACATCGTAGCCAGCAGCGCGCAAAATAGTCCTTGCTTTATCGCTATGCGTTTGAACAGGCTGAGTGTGAATCAAAGCTACCCGAACAGGCTCTTTTCCAAGCATTTGAGGCAAAAGACTCATAGCACCAACGCCAATATGAACATCGTAGTCTTCAACATCTTTGCCACTTACGTGCACTATTCGTTGCATAATCATATCTTTTATCTTTCTTGCTGCTGGCTTTGGAGTTAGTCCATAAACGCGAGCGTGCAAATTCGACACTTTACAAAACACTGGGTCTCTTTTAGCAAACAAATCCACCCATCGTTTTGCACCATCTTTGCCGCTTAGCATAGGGCGATTTGAATTCCAGCTTACGCGCTCAATTGCATCGTTTGAATCAACTTGCAAGTAAACAACATGGCCGCCGAGTTTTATGTATTTTTTTAAGACTTCTTGCGTTTGCGCGCGCATTGGGGCGCCACCGCCAAGGGAGATTATTGGGGCGGATTGCTCAGAACATGCAAGAATAGCATCTTTAACAATTTGAGCTTCAATATCTCTAAAAGACTCTTCGCCAAAATCCTTAAAATATTGAGCAATCGGCATATTGATTTTTTGCTCAATCAAATCGTCTGTATCTATAAAAGGAACATTCAAAATATGCGCTAATTCCTTGCCAACACGCGTTTTTCCAGCTGCAGGCATGCCGATTATAACAGCTAATGGGATTTTGTATTTAGGCGCACTTTGAAAGGCACTTTGGCGAGCGCTTTGAGCGGAACTTTGATGCACGTTTTGCAAAGATTCTTCGCTCATCTCATATGCTCTTTCCAAGATTGAACGTAATTCTTAGCATTCCTAGCGGTTTCTTCTAGCGAATCTCCGCCAAACTTTTCCAACGCATATTTTGCAAGCGTTAATCGAACCATTGCCTCTGCAACTACGGAAGCTGCTGGAACTGCTGTAAAATCGGAGCGCTGATTAATCGCTTGAGCTGGCTCGCCAGTAAGAACATCCACAGTTTGCAATGCGCGAGGGATAGACGGAATCGGCTTCATTGCTGCGCGCACGCGAATCGTCTCTCCATTCGACATTCCACCTTCAATGCCACCAGCACGATTGCTAAGGCGCGTGATTTTGCCATCTTCGCCTGTTACGATTTCGTCGTGAGCAGCCGAACCAGGGCGATTTGCTTCTTCAAAACCATCTCCAATTTCCACGCCTTTAATAGCCTGAATTCCCATAAGCGCCGCCGCCAACGCCGCATCCAATCGACGATCCGACTCAACATACGTTCCAACTCCAGCAGGCATGCCGTAAGCCAAAACCTCCACAACGCCGCCAAGCGTATCTGCATTGGCTTTTGCCTCATCAATGCGAGCCATCATTCGCGCTTGCGCATCTTTATCTAGAGTGCGAACTGGCGAAGCATCCAAAGCAGCAAGATCATCTGGTGTTGGTAGAGGTAAACTTTTGTTGGCATACTCTCCGCCGATTCCAATAACGTGCGCAACTGTTCGCACGCCAAGCGCCTGTTGCAAAAACGCATTAGCTACAGCACCTAAAGCCACACGGGAAGCTGTTTCCCTAGCGCTCGAACGCTCCAAAACCTCGCGAGCATCATTAAAACCATACTTTCGCATACCTGTTAAATCTGCGTGCCCTGGGCGAGGTCTAGAAAGCGGCGCGTTGCGGCCTTCTTTTGGCAAATCATGGTCTAGCGGATCTGCGCTCATCACTTCCACCCATTTTGGCCACTCGCTATTTGCGATTTCTATAGCAATTGGCGATCCAAGAGCAACACCGTGGCGAACGCCTGTAAGCAAACGCACTTTGTCTTGCTCAAACTTCATTCTCGCGCCGCGACCATATCCAAGCCGCCTGCGTGCAAGAGCAGAAACAATGTCTGCGCTAGTAATCTTGACTCCTGCCGGCACGCCTTCAATCATTGCCACCAGCGCTTCACCATGCGACTCCCCTGCCGTTTGCCATCTAAGCATGCCTTCTCCAATCGCGTTATGCGTTATATTTGTTGCTATAAATCTTGTACTTTGTAATGCACACTACTCTAAATCAGTATTCGATTCTAAATCTGTATTCTACTAACCACTAAGTATTGCTCACAATCCACGTAATCAATCGCAAAAGCCTTTAACCACATTGAGCATAATTTGTTGCGTTCGCAGTTTTTGCGCATTTAGCATAATCAAATGAGTCAGTTTATTGTTACTTGTTTATTTACAACGCCAACGCTTATATGCATGATTGCAGTGTGTGCAACGGATTTAACAAGCCGCATTGTGCCTAGACTTTGGGTTGTACTAGCTGCTTTTGCACAATCTGCAGCAAACCTTATTTTTTCGCTGATTACTTTTCATAATGTTAATTTTCTTTTGCGCGGCTGGCTTTGTGCAGTATCAGTTTTTGCATTCTACGTTTTGGTGCAAAAACTTTGCGTGCGCGGAGCACTTGGATTTGGCGATGTTACATGCGCTTCTATGATTACTCAAGCTTTGGCGCTATTTGGATTCACCTGCATAATCTACTGGTTTGCATTAGTTGGAATATTTGGATTAATTTGGATTTTAGTATGGAAAATCTGCTCTAGAGTCTGCTTGCGATTTTTCCGTGTGTATATTGTGCAAAATGAACAAAATAAAATCCCGTTCGTACCCGTCTTAGCTGTATCTGCGCTCATCGCTGTTATGATTTGAACTTTTGCTGCAATTCTATAGTGATAAGTAAGGTAGAGATTCGAGATTTTTCGCACTGAATGAGATGAACCTCAGCGCCGAAGGTGGTGATTCATCGAATGAAGAAGAAAAATTGAGAATCTCGGTGATGAAAATCACGCAAAAGTTCTAGCATGCAAGAGGGCTGGGTGATTCTTGGTCGAACAGTATAAGAGCGGCAGCCGATACCAAATAATCCAATGGCACACGCCTACAAACAAACTTCAGCCAAAAACAAAATCAAAGCCAAATCGGAACAACCGCAACACAAGACAACACGTAAGAGGCGAAGCGTTGTGAGACAAGAAACACCCAGCCCTCACGCAACGCTAAATAGGAAATATCGTTCGCGCGGTCTAAGCGCGCGAACGTCTTCGCTTGCGTTGAAAGCACGGTGTGCTTTCAACCTTAAGCAAGCTCAGCGCTCCGACCTGCCTTTTCGCGCTACGCTCTAAGCGAAAAGGCAGGTCGGAGCGCTAGTTAGCGTTTTCGTTGGAACGCTTATACTCATCGCGAATCTTTAAGAAATCGTCGTAGTTATCCGCAAACTTAGTTTCGCCAGTCTTTAAATTAGTAGTAACAAAATAAATCCACGACCCACTTGCAGGATTAAGCGCCGCCAAAATCGCATTATCTCCAGGAATGCTTATAGGAGTAGGCGGCAGCCCCTTGTGAATCCTAGTGTTGTACGGGTTGCTTGCATCGTCTAGCTGCGATTGCGTAAGGTTAATCGCCTTAATTCCAATGCCGTATGCAACCGTAGTGTCCATTCCCAAAGGCATGTCTTTAGCTAAACGATTTAAGATTACGCGCGAAACTTTGCCGTAGTATTCACGATTATTGACTTCTGCTTCTGCAATGGAAGCGATTTTAAGAACTTTTTGACGCAAATCACCCCTAGGAACGCCTAGAGAATCAAGCTTTTCAATGCGCTTATCTACCATTTTTGCCAGTATCTTGCTAGCTGATTTAATGGATTTTACGTTGTAAACTCCAGGCTCCAACCATCCTTCAAAGCTTCCGCCCGCTTCTGGTGGCAAAATCCCCTCGCCGTCTGCTTTTTGAATCGCGTTAAATTGCTCAATGTCAATTCCCGATATTTGTGCAGCCTTGTGAATAACGTCTGTTGCACGCTCACCAGCTTTAACGTCTAAGAATCCGCCCGCCTTGCTTTGATCGGAAAGAATTTCCACTACGTCCATGGAATTCATGTGTTTTTTAAGCGCGTAAATTCCTGGGTACAAAATCTTGTTATTTGCTGCAACAATGTTAGAAAAAGTGGATTGCGACTTTACAACCTGCGCCTTAACAAGGTTATTTCCCACTTCTACAGATCCTTGACCTGGTTCAATCGTAAATTCAATGAAACCGCTTCCAGGGCCTGGCCAGTCTTCCATAATTGCAGACTGACTATTGTTTCTTACATAAACCGCAACGCGATATAAGCCGTATCCAACAACAAATAGCAACGCAAAAACTAGCGTAAGAATAAATGCGATTATGCGATTCCGCTTGTTTCTGCGATTTTTACGCGCAGTTCTTGCTTTTCGCGATTTTGGTGGAACAGGTGGATTGGATGAATTGTGACTCCATTTAGCGTTTTGATTGAAAAAATCGTCTATATTCTCACTCATTAAACGCTTCCTTCCTTATGTAGTCACTTTGCGAATCACTTTGCGAATCACTTTTTACATTTTTGCAAGCATTTCTGTAATCGTCAATCGCAGATTGCAAAATCAACACTGCCGATTGCTGATCAACCATTGGACGATGCTTTTTAGTAGAAAAATCAGCATCTAACAATTGCTTATGGGCAGTAACTGTTGTTAGTCGCTCGTCATTAAAAACGACTTCTGGAATAAAATCAAGCGACCAATCGCCATAATCAAAAAGCGATTTAATGCGTTTAACTAAATTAGCACCCCATCTGCGAGCTTTTTTGGCAGACTTTCCTTCGGATCCGTCTAACTGTAAAGGCAAACCAACTACGACTCGGCTCACGCTATTGTCTTCTATAACGTTAATAACATCTTCAATCGCATTAAATGAGTCGCCATAAGATTGAATATTACCGATTGGGTGCGCAAAAGTCAGCTCAGGGTCGGACTTAGAAAGTCCAACCCTGGCATCTCCTAAATCAACGCCAAGCCAAATCATACGAAAACTCTAACTTATTAATTCGGCTCGAGTGTTAAACATATTAAACATTTAACCTTTTGACTATAGCTTCAAAACTTCGGCTTTCACGGCCTCTAGTGCTTCATCAATCTTAGAGGAATCCGCACCGCCACCTTGAGCAAAATCTGGCTTGCCGCCGCCACCGCCGCCAAGCACCTTGGAAGCTGTACGCACCAAGTCGCCAGCCTTAGCACCAGCCGAGCGAGCTGCATCGTTAGTAGCAACAGCAACCATTGGCTTATCGCTCTCGTTTACACCGCACAACGCAACAACTACTGGCGCATCTTCTCCCAAACGAGAACGAACATCTAGAACCGTCTTGCGTAAAGCCTCGAAGGAACCAAAGTTTCCAACATTCTTTACAGCAAGTTTAATCTTTGAGCTGCTTTGCTTAGCTGCATCGACCAATTCTGGAACAGCCTCATTAAGCTGGGATTCGTAAACAGAAGCAAGCTTGCGATCAGAATCCTTCATCTTATTAAGCAAAGACTCTAAGCGCTCAGCTAACTCGTCTGGACGAGCATTAACCATGTCTGCAAGTTGCGCAACCAAAGCATGCTCGCGAGCGCCATATTGGTACGCTTCTTCGCCGCAAAGCGCGTCGATTCTGCGCACACCAGAGCCAATAGAAGACTCAGAAAGGATTGTAACCATGCCAATCTTACCAGTGCTCTTAGCATGAGTACCGCCGCAAAGCTCGCGGCTCCAGCCATCGCCAATCTCTACAACGCGAACAATGTCGCCATACTTCTCGCCAAACAAGTGCATTGCACCAAGCTTAAACGCGTCGTCGATTGGCATCTCTTTTGGAACAACTTGCAAGTCTTCGCGAATACGCTCGTTTACGCGAGCTTCTACGCGCAACAACGCATTTTTATCAACAGCCTTTGGCCATTGGAAGTCAAAACGCAAGCGGTCTGGATCTACCACAGAACCGCGCTGAGTTGCCTGCGGACCAAGCTCCTCACGCAAAGCCTTGTGAAGAGTGTGAGTTGCAGTGTGGCTTCGAGCCAAAGCAGCTCTACGAACCTGGTCAATATTGGTGTTTACAGGAGCACCAACGCTAAGAGTTCCTTCAGTAAGTCGGCAGCTGTGAACAATCAAATCCTTGATTGGTCGCTGAACATCGTCAACTTCCAAAATCGCGCCGTCATCGGAAATAATCTCGCCTTGATCAGCAATCTGACCACCGCGCTCAGCGTAGAATGGCGTGCGATCAAGAATAACCTCAACGTTTGCAGGAGCGCTAACGCTTTTAACAGAGCCCTTACCTGCTTCAACAATTGCCAAAACGTTTGAACGGCTGGAGAAGTCTGTGTAACCGAGGAAGTCGATTGGCTTTTCGAGAGCCTTCTTAATGTCGTCGTAAACGCTAACATCCACATTGTGGCGCTTCTTCAAAGCATCCGCGCGAGCACGACCTTTCTGCTCGCTCATAAGCTCGCGGAACTTAGCTTCATCAACCTTAACACCCTGCTCAGCAGCCATCTCAAGAGTCAACTCAATTGGGAAGCCGTAAGTATCGTGCAAAGTGAATGCGTCGGAGCCGCCAACAATAGGATCATCCTTGTGCTCTTTCTTGGCTTTTTCAACAGCCAAGTCAAGAATAGTAGTACCCTTTTCTAGAGTCCTGCGGAACGCATCTTCCTCACCATATGCAGCTTCGCTAACCTCATGGAAAGTATTATTAAGCTCTGGATAGCTTGGTTCCATAGCGCCCTTAGAAACTGGGAACAAGGTTGGAAGAACTGGGTCTTGCACGCCAAGCATACGCATTGCGCGAACAGTTCTGCGAAGAAGACGACGAAGAACATATCCGCGGCCAACATTGCTTGGACGCACGCCATCGCTCATAATCATCAAAGCGGAACGCACGTGATCTGCTACAACGCGGAAACGAACATCCGCATCGGCGTTGCTGCCGTACTTTACGCCACTAAGCTTTTCTGCCGCTTCAATAACTGGGTAAACTTCGTCGGTTTCGTAAATGTTTTCCTTGCCTTGCATAAGGTAAGCCAAACGCTCCAAACCAGCACCAGTATCAATATTCTTTTGATCAAGCTCACCAACAATGTGCAAATCGGTCTTAGACTTTACGTTATCTACCTGGAAGTTCTCAAAAACCAAATCCCAAATCTCAATAAAACGAGATTCGTCTGCAGCAGGACCGCCATCCTTTCCATATTCTGGACCGCGATCCACGTAAATCTCGGAGCATGGGCCGCCAGGGCCAGGGCCACCAGTAGTCCAGAAGTTATCTTCCATACCGAAAACTTGCATGTGCTCTGGGTCGAAGCCCTCATTCTTCCAAATTGCGCGAGCTTCGTCGTCGTCTGTAAAAGTAGTAACCCACAGCTTTTCTGGGTCAAAACCGTAGCCGCCCTTATCTTGAGGAGTTGTTAAAAGCTCCCAAGCATAGTGAATTGCTTCTTCCTTAAAATAGTCGCCAAAACTAAAGTTACCAACCATTTGGAAGAAGGTACCGTGGCGAGTTGTTTTACCAACTTCGTCAATATCGAGAGTACGCACGCACTTTTGGTTAGACGTCATTCTGCGAGAAGGAGGCGTTTGCTCTCCTAAAAGATAAGGTATGAATGGAACCATGCCTGCAATCGTGAAAAGCGTCGTTGGATTTGGAGAAATCAGCGATGCAGAAGGCACGACCATATGTCCATGATTACCAAAATAGTCAAGATAACGCTTTGCAATTTCTGCTGTGCGCATGGGTACGAACTCCTTTTTTTATTTATCAGACTTAGTATAAGACTACTTAGTAACTACTTAGTATAAGACTTATTTGTAAACGAATCGTCACGCTTATCAGCATACTTACTAGCATACTTAGAGTTAAGCTGCGACTCGTGGGCTTTTCTGCTGGAATTAAAATCACGATACAAAGACAAAACCGTGCTTAAAGTAAGATTTTTTGGATCTTTATCAAAGAAGAAATTCCTAGCGCTTTGCGGGAACTTTTCCTTAACGTACGCGCGAGCTTTTGTAACAGACATAACTCCCATTACAAAACCGATGCAAATCCAAAATAAACGCTTAAACATCACTCCCCCTTAGGCGTAAACGACTCGCCAGAATTTGCCGCATGCCTAGCGGAAGATTCTGCAGCATCCGTTGGAACAGTAGCCTTATTAAAGAACGCATTAAAAGTGTCTTTAAGCGCGTAGCAAGCAGATGCAATTTTAACAACTGGCTTTCCAAGAAAAGCGCCATACAAATCCGTAAGAGCGCCAACATTTGTAGCGGTAGTGCGAGCAGCACTAGTAACGGCATTAACGTCTTCAAGGGTTTTGTTCACTTGTTTTACTGTGGTAACAGATTCGTCGATAGCAGGTAAAGCGTGTTCGCCCGATTCCTTAACAGTTTGAGAAATCTGATTGAACATTTTACCCAGCCGAATAAGCGGATAAATCATAAATCCCGAAAGCACCGCAAACGAAATCGCTGCAATAAGAGCAGCAATGTCTCCAACGCTCATCGTAACCTCTTTCCTGCTGTTTTACGCACGACTACCCACGCAATGTATTAAAAGATTAACGAAGAGTCAAGACTCTTTTTGTAAATTTAGCGAACATTTAGCGAACACTTAGCGAACATTTTTTGCGCAAACTAATCGCATTTACTCGTTATATCCCTTAATTGTTATAGCTTGATCAATTGGCACTTCCGTGTTGAAATCAAGTCTAGTTACACTTCCATTTTGCGGGCGCTCGCTTAAATCGTAACCAGCAGGCGCAAAACGATGCATAAGACTTAAAAGCGTGTTTCCGTGGGAGATTTGCAAAACGTTGTCTCCGTCTTTTAACGCTGGATTGCTGGCGATTATTTTGAAACCGCCTTCAACGCGCTTCCAATACTCAATATCTGACTCCGCATCGTGGAATGGGTCGGCCTCTTTAAGCATGTCTCGAGTTGCAGCAAGACCAAATTTTTCAACGATTTCGTTATAAGTTTTTGCTCCGTGAGGCGCGCCTGCAGCCCACCAAGCCATATTCATATCTTGGCCTTCAAAATAGCCGTAGCATTGCTCACGAAAATGCATATCACTTACAAGATGAGGACGAATATGCGTATGCTTTTCGTTTTCGCTTAAAATACGCTCAGCTGTGATTTGCGCACGAGTTGTATCGGAGCAATATGCGGCAGCAAAAACAGCGTTCTTAAGCTTTTGAGCTGCTAAATCGGCGTCTTTGAGCCCTTTTTGAGTTAGTGGAGAATTGCTCCATCCTTGCAAGCGATTGTAACAATTAAACATGGTTTGGCCATGACGAACTAAATAAAGATGCAACAACATAACTTAATCATCTCACTTTTTAAGTAAAACGCGTAAAAATTAGAGTAATTAAGACAAGACTAGTCAAATTAAGGCAAGTCTAATCACGACTAATCACGACTAATCCAAGTCAGACTAATCCAAGTCAGACTAATCCAAGTCAGACTAATCCAAGTCAACATCTCCTAATTCTTGGAATCTGCTTGCAATCAACTCTGGAGTAGTATCGGAAATCCAAGACGCCATCCCTGCTTCCGACCCAGCCAAATACTTGATTTTATTAGCATCTCGCATAAACGAGAAGAATTGCAAATTAAGGCGATAATGCGAACGTCGAGAATCGTGCACAGGGGCTTGATGCCACGCTGCAACGTAAGGCAAATCAACGAATTCGCTGGAATTTGCATCACACGCGCCAGAAGATAAGTCGAAAGCAGGCGAACTTGCAAACGATTTAGCACTCGAATCGCCCGCGTTTGAAGACGATAATCCAAAGAACTTATTAGCACGCTTAAGAAGTGTTATGTAGATTTGCGCCAAATCCCAACGCTCTTGGTCGTCAAGCTGATCCAAAGTAAGAACGTCTCTAACAGGAGCAACATGCACCTCTAGCGGCCATCGAGCGGCAGCTGGAACATAAGCAACCCAACTGTGATTATGCATAATCACACGCTTTTTAGCCTCAATCTCTGAATTCATCAAATCCTTAAGAAGATTGCTGCCAGTGCGCTCAAAATAAGCCTCCGTATGGCGCAACTCCTGCTCCAGCCTAGGAGCAATAAACGGATACGCGTAAATCTGACCATGAGGATGATGCAAAGTTACGCCGATTTGACTGCCGTGATTTTCAAACGGATAAATTTGCTCAATTCCTTCGATTTGGCTAATTTCTGCAGTTCTAAACGCCCACGCTTCAACAATCGTGCGCATGCGCAAAACAGAAAGATTAGCTGGAAGCATGTTTTCGTTTGAACTAAAGCAAATCACTTCGCATCGGCCAGCTGCAGGAGCCTGTTTCCACAATGGATTTCCGTCAACGTATGTTGTTGTGTTTGGCACGCCTGCAACCTGAGCCATAGCTGGATAGCGGTTTTCAAAAACAACAACGTCGTAGTCTTCGTCTGGAATTTCGCCATCTTGATACTCGCACTGCGCTTTTCTGCCAGCAAATGGGTCGATTCTTGATGGCGAAGAATCTTTCGCAGAATCCGCAGAATCATGATTATTTGAATCCTCACCAAGAATCGCAGCTGGCCGCTTTGCCCACAGTCTAGACATAGGAATCCAGTCTCCTGTGAGCGGATCTTGGCGCATTTGCGGAACTTCGCTAGGAACTTCGTTGCCTTCGCTATCAACATGCGAAGTAAAACGATACGCCAACTTTCTAGGGTCAATCAGCTCCCTTGTTTTGTGGCCGCTAACGTATTCTGGATTGTCATCTATGTAGAAAAAGTCGCGCCCGTCGGAAAGTTTTGTTGCTGTAATGCGCATATGCTCGCGCGCGTAAGTTCCAGGTCTATACAACTTATACGGGTACTCGCCGCCAAAATCGCGAATCGGAGATTGCGTTGCGTAAGATGGCTCTTGCGGAGTAATACCACTTAAAACCGCAGGTATTGCAGGCATTTGCTGAGTTACATACAACGAATCGCGCACATCGGCAGCAGCTTCTCCTTCGGCTTGAGCTACAAGGCTACTAAGCGAAGAATCCCCAACACCCGTGCTTGTAATTTTGCTCATAACCGTTTCGTTTGCGCCGCTAGCTTTGTTTCTAGCACGAATCGCGTTAACGTCTATTGCATCAAAAGCATCTGTGTCTTCTAGACTTTTTTCGACTTCTCGTTCATCTGCCTTCTTATGCACAGAAGCATCATCAATCTCGAATCCCGCAGCAGCGCCACCTTCAAAGCCGCCGCCTGGGCCTGCAAATCCAGCTGTAGTTGGAATATTGTGCAACCCTTTAATCTTTTTAGGCTCTACCACAAGACCACCCCTTCAAAAGTGTTATTGTTTAGCGCGTCTTTTGCGTATTTGTTGATTGCGCATGCGGCAAGTTGTTGTGCTTTTAGCGCATTCGCTTTGGTATTTTGTTGAGACATCTTTGACTCCATCGTCTCTTCTACTCTCTAGTCTTCTTTTTATTGCGTATTCTGTTTTACTTGTATTTTGTATCTTCTTTTATTCTTTTGTATATTCTTTTGTATCTTAATAACACGCTTTATACGCTTAGTTATCTATTATATATTTTCTGATTCAACACTCGCACAATGTTATATTTTGTAATATAACGGGCATTGTTGTAATGATTATATGTGATTTTGTTTTATTATTAAAGTGTTTTGTTGCATAATGTTCGGTTGCTTGCGATCCTTCCCTAACAAAAGTTAATGCTCACCAACACGTAACCAGCTTTTAGCATAACTCAGATTGCTTTTTATACAATCGCACTACAACTTCCTGCTTTTGTTTACCAAAACACCAAAAAAGGGAACAAACACGGGAAAGTGTCCCGCTTTTGTTTACCAAAACCGCAAAAAAGGGAACAAACGCAGGCAAAATCACAGCAAAAATCGCCGCCACAACGCATTGACCCCCACTATGCAATGCACAGCAGGGGTCAAGCGGTATGTCCTTAAGAATGAAATCCAGAATTTAGCGAGCGTAGTACTCGACGACGTACTGGATGTTGACTTCAACTGGAATCTGATCGACTTCCGGCTTACGAGTCAAAGTAGCCTTCAAAGAGGCAAGATTCACATCGAGGTAACCAGGAACTGCTGGCAAAACGTCGCGATGAACGCCTTCCGCAGCCATCTGGAATGGCACCATTGTCTGGCTCTTAGCGCGAACCTGAATGGTCTGGCCTGGCTTAACACGGTAGGATGGGCGATCAACAAGATTGCCATCTACCAAGATGTGACGATGCACAACAAACTGGCGAGCCTGAGCGGTTGTGCGAGCAAAACCTGCGCGCAAAACCAAAGCGTCAAGACGGGTTTCCAAATCGGTGAGCATTGCGTCACCAGTCTGACCTGCAGTGTGCGTACCCTTTTCGTAAGCTGCACGAAGCTGCTTCTCGGAAAGACCGTACTGAGCGCGAAGACGCTGCTTCTCGCGAAGACGTACTGCGTAATCGGACTCGGTACGACGACGAGTGCGACCGTGCTCACCTGGAGCATATGGACGCTTCTCGAAAATACGCTGAGCCTTTGGGGTCAAAGCGATGCCGAGGGCGCGAGAAAGACGCACCTGACGGCGAGAACGCTGAATATTAGTCATTACTAATCCTTTATTCTGTCGTTATCTGAACGGAACGTGAACCAAACTTTTACGATTATTCACGCTGAGCCGGCCTCTCCAGTGCTTCTTCGTGCAAACACACGAACGCGAAAGCATTAAAACGATTAAATAACGCCATAATTCTTACGCGCCGACCCACTGATGGGCTAAGGCTCCAGATAATGCCTACGAAAATAGGCATCGTTTCTTATACTACTCCGCGCCGTAGATACTCGCGCTCATCTCTAGCCGCATCATTGCGCACGCAGTACGCCAGAGTCCATTGTGTAAACGCAATCAGCGCTTGCAGCAACAGATTCATCGTGAGTCACAACTAAAACAGCCGCGCCGCAAGCCGTACAATCGCGTAAAAGAGACACCACAGTGTGCGTGTTTTGCGAATCCAAATCGCCAGTAGGTTCGTCCAAAATCAACAAACGTGGCTTGTTAATCAAAGCGCGCGCAATCATAACGCGACGCATTTCTCCGCCAGAAAGCTCGCGCGGGTAGCAATGCGCAAGATCGTCCACGTTAAGTCGCTTAAGCAAATCCATAGCGCGTGAAGTCAAACTAGCGTAATCATTCGGATTAAGCTTTTGCGCTGAATCGTCTACTCGCTTAGAAGATGAGCGCGCAATCATAACAGGCAAAATAACGTTATCTAGCACATTCAAATTAGCAAGAAGCGTTTGCGATTGCGTAACAAAACCAATGTTTTTTGCGCGAATCGCAGAAGTTTGCTCGTCGCTTATAGAAGGCATCGAAATATTGCATCCAAAAATCGTAATGCTTCCACGAGTAGGCTTTAGAAGTCCTGCAATCATGTTTAATAGAGTTGACTTTCCATTTCCAGACTTGCCAACAATCGCAACAAAATCGCCAGCTTTAAGCGAAAAATCAACATTGTCTACAGCAATAAACTTGCGATTTTTGCGCTTAAATTCGCGAGTAACATTTTTAAGATTTACGACTAAATCGACTGAATCGCCTAAATCGTTGCTAACAACTTCATTCAACACTTCATTTGCCATATCGCTAGCCACTTCACTCGCCATCTCTTAAAGTCAAATACGCTTCCTTACTTGCGATTCGCCCCACAATAATCGCAGAAGTTACCAAAACACTAGCGAGCGAAAACGCTACAGAAATCGCAGCAAGCGCGCACACAAACCAAACATTCGACTCCAAATACGGCAATTGCAACTGACTAGAAATCGCAATATTGTATGGGAACAAAATAAGCGAAGCAAACGCAACGCCAATCACGCCGCCTACAACGCCAATTGCAGCCGATTCACGCGAAATCATGCCAAAAAGCATGCGCTTATTTGCGCCCAAAATCCTCAATGAAGCAAATTCCCTCTTGCGCTCCGATGTAGAAGCCGCAAAAACGCACACAAGAATCAACACGCCCACAAGCCAAAACGCAAGAATGCCAAGGAAAATCGCCTTGTTTAGCACCTCTAAACTCTTTTTAGTCTGCTCGGTAATTCCGCCTGGAAAAACCATTCCAAGGCTTTTAATTCCGCTAGTTTTACGAATATTTTCCGCAACACTCTTAGCGCTAAAACCCTTGCGCACTTTTACAAGAACCGCACTAACGGCCTTGCGTGCGTATTTTGCAGGAATCGCAGTGTGCCCAACTTTCGACGAATACTTAACAACCGCTGGAATCGTGTCTCTGTTTACAAACACTGAGTTATCTAGGCTAGTGCCCGTTTTAGCAAGTTGCGCAACAATCGGCCATTCGTGCCCATACAAACGAACAGTGTTTTGGTAAGAAACAAGCACGTTTGCGCCTGCAATCATCTGCCCTTTTTTAAGCTCGCTTTTGTGTTGCGAATAAATCCATGGCGCGATTACAAAGTCACTCGTAGGGTCAAAACCTATGATTTGCAACTTTTCCGCGCAGCATCCAGCAGATAGAGAAGATATGTAAGTTTGTACGCTTGCTTTTTCAACACCTTTTGATTTTCGCACAAAATCCTCAATATTGTTCGTAAAGTAAAACGTGCTCGATCCGCCATTAGTTAGCAACGCTTCTGCACGATTGTATGTGTTTTGCGGAATCACCATAATATCCGCGCCAAGGCGAGCGCGCATGCTGTTTAGGCCGTTTGAAAGATTTAGGGAGATTAGCGAGCCGCCAAAAAACACTGCAGCTAAGCACGCGGAAACCACGATTAACGCGGCGGTTCTTAGCGGCTTTTGCTTTAGGTTTTCTAGCGGCAATCGCTTTAATGTAATAGTTCGCATAGTAGATTACTTAGATGCGCACTAGCAAGCAGATTTAGTATCAAGATACACGCTAACGGATGCAAACACCAACGCGAGTACAGATAACACAATCAACGTTGGGCGCATAACAGATGCGCAATGCATCATTGGGCTTTTGCAAACACCAATAAGGAATGTTGTAGTAGCAATCATAAACAGAGAATTAGCGATTACAGCAATATTTAAGCCAGCGCGAACGTGTTCTTTAACAAATAGCGCAATAATGCCTAGAATCGCTATAACTACGCCAATTCCAATAGCCACGCGACTTGTGTAGTAGCATGCCATAGGTTGCATCATCATAGGCATTTTATGCATTTTAGGCATTTTGCCCATGCCACCAGTTGAGCATGGTTTTGCAAATGTCAATGGCGCTATAGCAATAAGAATTCCAAACACAATTGCGTGAAGCGATGCGAATAATTTGTTCTTCATAATAAATACCTCATTAAATCTAGTTATTATTTTTTAGTGTTGCTTTTTGTTTAACGCAACACGCTTTACGGCACTCACGTTTGCAAGCGCCACGCCTTTTAAATCTCGTATAAATACAACTGCAACGATTCAGAACTTAATCGACTTCCCCTTGAGTCTAAAATCTTGAACATTTGCGGTTTCGTTTACTTCTATATTTTTCCTACTTTTATATTTTTTCGTATAGTTTAATAGAAAACAAGTCTTGAATATTTTGTTTTCGTGTATATAATCACGCAATAGTCATAACAACATCACAATTAACAATTTAAAGTAATCTTTAATAGGGTTGTATTATTTTGCGTGCAACATTTATAAAACAAAAAATTTTACAATTTTACAATTTTACAATTTCTCGATTGGTGCAACTCTTAACATAAGTCGCTTTACACCATCCGATCCAAAATCGACTGTAATAATCGAGTTTCTGCCCTTGTCTTGCGTTTTAAGAACAGTTCCAAGACCGTATGTGTCGTGCGAAATCTTATCGCCTTCGTGGAAATCATTAATGTTTAAGTTGTTATCTTTTTCTTGCAAACTCTGCTTTTTATAAGATAATGACGATGCGGATGATTGCAAATTTGAGGCGGATGATTGACTCTGATACGATGCGCTTGATTTTCTAGCGATTCGAGTGGTGACTTTGCTAGATTTTGAACCGTAAGATTTTGAACCGTAAGATTTTGAGCCATATGAGTTGCCATAATGCGATTTGTTGTAACTAGATCCGCCATAACTCGATCCGCCATAAGTTGTGTACGAATCGTCACCCCAACCGCCATCGCTGCCAAAATCGTCGGAGAAATCGCCAGCAAAATCGTGGTCAAAATCACTGCCTGCTCCCCTAAGCCCAGCTCGCATAACATCTGCTTCCGTGCGCTTCCAGCAAATCAAATCCGCAGGAATCTCATCCAAAAACTGGCTTTGAATCATCTCTGCAGACTTGCCCCATTGCGATCGCTCAGCCGCCCAAGTAACGTACAAAATTTTCTTAGCACGCGTTATGCCAACGTATGCAAGACGGCGCTCCTCGCAAAGCTCTTTTTGATTGTCAACACAGCGCGAATGAGGGAAAGTGCCCTGCTCCATACCAGTCAAAAACACAACAGGATACTCCAAACCTTTAGCTGTATGAAGTGTCATAAGCGTAACTTTTCCAGTGTTTTCGCCCTGGTTTGGAAGCTGATCTGAATCTGCAACCAAAGCCGTAGTCTCCAAAAAATCAGCAACACTAGCATCAGGCGTATTTTGCTCATATTCCGATGCAACCGATTGCAATTGAGACAAGTTATCTACTCTAAATTCGTCTTGAGGGTCCTTAGATTCACGCAAATCTTGCAATAATCCGCTTTCGTTAAGCACGTTCTCTACAACCTTAGAAGGCTTGGAATCGTTAGCTTTCATAAAGTCAATAAGCGAAGTCATAAGATCCCTAAAACTCTTAAGCGCGTTAAAAGTTCTAGATGAAATACCAATTTGCTCCGCAATCTTATCTATTTGACTAAGAGCAGACCAAAAACTTATAGAATTTTGTTTTGCATAAGACGTAATCTGCGACTCAGCACGCGCGCCAAGACCACGCTTTGGAACGTTCAAAATGCGGCGCATATTGACATCGTCATCAGGGTTTGCAATCGATTGCAAGTAAGCAAGCGCATCTTTGACTTCTCGGCGCTCATAGAACTTAGTTCCGCCAACAAGTTGATAAGGCAAACCCGACTTAATAAGCGCATCTTCTAAGCTACGCGATTGCGAATTTGCACGATACATAATCGCAATATCTGAGTAATTTACGCCATCTTCGCTTGCCAAACGCGCGATTTCTCTTGCAACCCAAGAAGCCTCACCTTGCGCATTATCGGCCACGTAACCGACGATTGGAGAGCCCTTGCCTAAAGATGTCCACAACTTTTTAGGCTTGCGATTAGTGTTGTTAGAAATCACAGCATTTGCAGCGTCCAAAATTGTTTGCGTAGAGCGATAATTCTGCTCCAACATAATTGTTGTAGCGTTTGGAAAATCCTGCTCAAAGTCTTGAATATTGCGAATATCTGCACCGCGGAAAGCGTAAATCGACTGGTCGGAATCGCCAACAACCGTGATTGAAGAATGCGGAAGTTGAGAGGAATCTTGTGAAACTGGTGAAACAATGGAATCAGTGGAATAATCATTCAAACTTGCATCATCAACACCTGCAAGCTGGCGAATCAAAACGTATTGCGCGTGATTAGTATCCTGATACTCGTCAACCAAAATGTAGCGGAACTTTCGCTTGTAATACGCGCTAACTTGCGGATTTTGGCGCAAAAGCTTGACCGTTAGCATAATCAAATCGTCAAAATCAACAGCATTCGAAACGCTAAGCCTATTTTGATACTCCGCATAAACAGCAGCGTAAAGCGCATCAGCATTGCCAGCTGCATTAAAGTTAGATACACCAGATACAGACGCACCTGGCTTATAATCTGGTGCGTAATTTTTAAGATTTTCCTGCCATGTAACCAAATTATTTTTGAAATCAGATATCTTAGACAATAAAAGTTTAGGCGTAAACTTTTTAATATCGATATTCAATTCGGATGCGATTATTTTAACAAGACGCTCGCAATCGGAAGAATCGTAGATAGAAAAGCCCGATTTTAAGCCAATTGAATCGCCATGAGCGCGAAGAATCTTAACGCAAGCAGAGTGGAAAGTAGAGACCCACATGCTGTTTGCGGCAGTTCCGATTAAGCTTGACAGGCGCTCGCGCATCTCCGCGGCTGCCTTGTTTGTAAACGTGATTGCAAGAATTTGGCTCGGCCACGCTTTGCGATTAGCCAAAATCCACGCGATTCGGCGCGTAAGAACACGGGTTTTGCCGCTGCCTGCGCCAGCTCCGATTAAAAGTGCGGGCCCAGTGTATTGGACTGCCTTGGATTGCTGGGGATTTAAGCCTTCTAACAGTGTTTGAGGGTTGATTTCTGGGAGGCTGAGGCTGGATGATGCGGATGGCTGTGCGATTGGAGTGTGTTGGGATGCTTGGGTGGACTGGCTGTATTGGCTGAATTGGGAAGATTGGGCGAATTGGGAGGACTGTTCGGACTGGCTGTATTGGGCGGAGGCAGCGGAAAAATCGCCAGCCGCCGTAGAAGCAGAAACTTCGCTCGTCATATCTTCATTAATAGGTGCATCACTAATAGGGGCATTGCTAATAGAAGCACCACTTTGCTCGTCAAAAACTTCATTAGTAGGAGCATCGCTATGCCCGTCGGTAACATCATTAATAGTGGCATCGCTCTGCTCGCTGGCATCTTCTGGATTGCCAAACAAATCAAAATCGTAACCGTACTTGCTCAAAAGCCGCTCTCCCCCGTGTTCCAAATCGCAAAAATTAAACTCTAACCAATTTTAACGGACGGCAGCTAAACGCAATCGCAGCGTTTTGCGCGTCGACGATTAGTCGCACTATTCCCGCGTTTGTTCCCTTTTTGGCCGAAATGTAAACAAATGCGGGGGAAAAGAAACAAACTCGGGCTATACGACATACCTTCGAGATTAAAGCGTAGTGCGCAAAGTGAGTCAAAGCTGGGGGTAAGCTATACAGATACACGCCGAACACGCGGAATGCTGCGCAATTTGAAAGGAATCATCGTGCAAGAACTGGAAGAACGCATCCAAAAAGAAGGCATTGTTAAGCCAGGAAATGTTTTGAAAGTCGACGCATTCCTTAATCACCAATGTGATTGTGCACTTTTTGACGCAATGGGAGCCGCGTGGGCGCAGCATTTTCAAAACACGCATATCAACAAAATCCTAACAATCGAGTCTTCGGGAATCGGAATCGCGTGCGTTGCTGCACGTCATTTTGGCAATGTTCCAGTAGTTTTCGCAAAGAAAGCGCAGTCAATCAATTTGGATGGCGATCAATACGTATCTACCGTATTCTCGTTTACAAAGCAGCGCGAATTCCCTGTGATTGTGTCTAGAAAATATTTGAGCGCAGACGACCACGTTTTAATTTTGGACGATTTTTTGGCTAATGGCAAAGCTTTGCAAGGGTTGATTGACATTTGCAATCACGCTGGAGCCACTGTTGCTGGCATTGGCATTGCGATTGAGAAGGGCTTCCAAGGCGGCGGTGATGCGTTGCGCGAAGCTGGGTATGACTTGGATTCGCTTGCAATTGTGGACTCGATGGACCCTAGCGATGGGTCAATCACCTTCCGCAAATAGCGATTCTGACGCATTTTGTAGCGAAAATAGGCTGAATTTGGTATAAATTCAAACGAAGACTCGAGAAGATTCTCCTTACTTGGTGTTGCGCGAGGTTTGAGTATTTCTCTCCTCGCAGGCGCGACGACCTGCCTGAGCGCTCAAAGCGTAGCGCGCGAATGCAACTCGGAGCGCTGAGCTTGCTTAAGGTTGAAAGCACGGTGTGCTTTCAACGCAAGCGAAGACGTTCGCGCGCTTAGACCGCGCGAACGAAACGCTTCATCCGCTGCGAAAAATCTCGAATCTCTACATAGCTTGGTGGAATATGCGTAATCATGTAGTGTGTTTGTACCTGATTTAAGGCGTGTCGCGGTACAAGCGCACTACGTAAATAGCCTAGTTGATGAGATTGTGCGCAAATTGTGAAAAAATTAAACATAATTCTTCACAAATCGCAATTTTGCGTAAAAATACGATAAAGTAGTTCGGTTGGTGTTTGAAATCTATTACTCTAAATGTGCTAGTTTTCAACATGCAATTTTTAATAATTTTCAATAAGATAGCTTGATCGATATGGCTTTAATCGGCTAGTTTTCAACTGATTGGCGGCTAAACGTATGAGTGATGTTGTGATTGTAAGCGCAGCGCGCACACCGATAGGAAAATTCGGAGGAGCGTTGAAGTCTCTCACATCTGTTGAGTTAGGCACAATCGCAGCAAAAGCCGCCATTGAACGCGCAGGAATCAGCCCAAAATCCGTAGATCAAGCGATTTTTGGAAACGTACTTCAAGCAGGTAGCGGTCAAAACGTTGCGCGCCAAATCGCGCTTAGATCGGGACTTGATGAGTCAAGTTGCGCAATGACAATCAACGAAGTTTGTGGATCTGGTCTTAAAGCCATTCGCCTTGCGCAGTCGGCGATTTGCATGGGAGATGCGCAAGTCGTAGTTGCTGGAGGCACGGAAAGCATGAGCAACGTGCCGTTTTACACGCAAAACGTGCGATTTGGTGGACTTCGCTACGGAAACAGCGCGCTAGTTGATGGCCTAAAAAAAGACGGACTTTGTGACGCTTTTACTGGCAAAGAAATGGGAGTTACCGCAGAAAACGTGGCTGCAAAGTTTGGCATAACGCGCGAGCAGCAAGACGCTTTTGCACTAAAATCGCATCAGAAAGCCGTTTTTGCGCAAAATAACGGCGATTTTGACGCGGAGATTGCGCCCGTAAAGCTTATGGACGGAACTATTATTAGCCGCGATGAGCATCCGCGCGCAAACACATCTATGGAGCAGCTTTCTAAGCTTAAAACGTTGTTTGAGGCGGATTTTGGAACGCGCGAAGCTGATGGAATGAGTAAGGCGAACTGTGGTTTGAGTGAGGCGGATTCTGGCAGTCGCGAAACTGGTGGAATGAGCGAGGCAGATTTTAACACAAAACACTCTCCTACTGTAACCGCTGGAAACGCAAGCAGCATCAACGACGGAGCTGCAGCACTCGTCTTAATGAGCAAAGACTACGCAATCGCTTACGGAATCGACTATTTGGCAGAAATCGTGGGATTTGCAGAAGGCGGAATCAGCCCAGATCTTATGGGATACGCGCCAAAACACGTTATGGAGCGCATGCTAAAAAACACTGGCTACACCGTTGAAAACATTGACCTTTTTGAGATTAACGAAGCGTTTGCTGCGCAAAGCATAGCCGTTTGCCAGCAGCTGAATATTAGCGAAAGCAAGCTGAACGTAAGAGGCGGCGCGATTGCACTCGGTCATCCTTTGGGTGCTAGCGGTGCCAGGATTTTGACCACTCTTCTTTACGCGCTTAAAGACAATCACATGCAAAACGGAGTTGCGGCGCTGTGCGTGGGCGGCGGAATTGGAGTGAGCATGCAAGTTAGGATGCGAAAGTAGAAGTAGCAGCAGCAATGTGATGCGTGCGATGCGTTGCGACACGCGATGTCGCGACTGAAGAGAACGAATGAAAAATAAGTGTTGCGACTGGCGAGCGTGTGTTGCGACACGCACGGAGTGTGACGTATGCGAACGATACTGCTTACGGAGTGTTGCGACACACGCGGATGCTTACGACTTTGTGACTACTGGCGATTCATCTGTTACTGGCGACTTGAAAATGGCGTCAAGTGACGTAAAAGCAACATTGCAAAAGTGAAAAATCGTAAAAGTGAAGAATCGTAAAAGTGAAGAATCGTAAAAGTGAAGAATCGTAAAAATGGCGTCAAAAAATGGAGAGACATGGCAACTTTTCGAGAATTAAGCGTAGAACAACGCATAAAAACGCTGGAATCGGAAGGCGCACTTAGCAGCGACTGCTCGCAACTTCTGCTCGAACAGCTCGCGCAAAGTGGCGAAACAAATATTCCTGCAAGCGTTGCGAACAGCATGATCGAAAACCAAATCGGGCGATTCAGCCTGCCCATAGGCGTTGTGCGCGGCCTAAAAGTGAACGGCGTTACGCGAAACGTGCTGATGGCCACGGAAGAGCCGTCCGTGATTGCTGCTGCATGCAACGGTGCAAAAATCGCGTCGAAAAGCCTAGAAAACAGCGTTGTTGCACGCAGCGAGCATTACGTTACGCGCGCGCAAATCGTTTTTGAAGACGCGGATGGAAGCGTAGCCAAAAAACTAGATAGCATAATGCGCGACGAGTCAAAACGCGCGGCGATTAGTGAGGTTGCGCGCTCCGCACACCCATCAATATACCAACGCGGCGGCGGATTAGAACGCGCGCAGGCGGCGGCGTTAACAGGCTTCGCCAAGCTAACACTAGACATAAACGCGTGCGACGCAATGGGCGCAAACATTGCAAACACCATTGGCGAAGCTGTTAAAACCCAGCTGGAGAGCTGGGTTGGGCGCAAGGCGCTGGTGGCAATTCTTGCCAACTCCAGCCGCGCGGCAACAGTCGCCGAAGTGCGCATACCCGTAGAAGCGCTTGTGCCTAGCGCAAAAACTGCCGCGGCTGGAGATGCCGACGAGCGCTGCGAGAACAGCGGCAAGGCTTGCGAACAACACGCCGAACAACACACCAAGCAACGCAACACCGAACAACGCAACTCGCAGCGCACCGACGGCATGCGCCTTGCGCGCCGCATCGCCGCCTTAAGCTCCCTGGCCACCGTAGACGCGGAGCGCGCTGCAACCCACAACAAAGGAATCCTAAACGGAATAGTGGCTGCAGCACTCGCGTCTGGTAACGACACGCGCGCATTGCAAGCCGCCGCGCACGAATGGGCCGCAAAATCAGGCCGCTACATGCCTCTTTCAACGTGGACTTTACAAAATAGCGACCAAATCCTTTACGGACGCATCGAAATCCCATTGCAAATCGGCACGGTGGGCGGCGCAATCGCCTCTCTCCCAATGTCAAAAGTCGCGTTGCATCTTGCTAAAGTCAAGAATGCCAACGATTTTCGCAACGTTCTAGCAGCCGTCGGACTCGTCCAAAACCTTGCAGCCCTTCGCGCACTCGCGGGTCCTGGAATCCAGGCTGGCCACATGCGCCTTCAGGCTGCAAACATCGCTATCGCTTCTGGAGCGCATGGGGACGAAATCCAAAAGGTTGTTCACGCGCTTCTAAACGAAAATTCTTCAGATTTGAACACAAATTCTGCAAGAATAATTCTTGAGGATTTACGCAAGCGCAGGAACACGTAAAACCGCAAAAACGCGCGGTTAATGGCCATTTTTCCGCAGAAAAATCGCAAGCAACCGAGCCGTAAAATTTACACCACTAAAATCGCCCTTAAAAAATCACACTTAAAAAAAAACAGGAAACTATGAGCAACACACAAAAAATACCGAGCAACACACCGAACTCCCCTAATAACACGCCCAACACACCCCAAAATCCGCCAAAAGTCGGCATCGACCGCATAACTTTCGCAACTCCAAATTGCTACCTAAGCATGAAAGATTTGGCAATCGAGCGCGGAATCGACCCGAACAAATTCACAATCGGAATCGGCCAAAGCCAGCAAGCTGTGCCGCCAAATCATCAAGACATCGTAACGCTTGGCGCTCAAGCTGCGCTGCCGCTGATGCCATACATCGATAGCAGCCGCCTAAAAATGGTGATTGTTGGTACAGAAAGCGGCGTCGATGCCAGCAAATCCAGCGCGCTCTACATTCACAAACTGCTGAACCTTAGCGAGTGGGTGCGTTGCGTGGAAGTAAAAGAGGCGTGTTATGGCGGAACTGCGGCGCTTATGATGGCTCGTGACTACGTTTTGGCGCACTCTGGCGCGCAAGTTTTGGTAATTGCAGCAGACATCGCGCGCTACGGCGTGGGAACTCCTGGCGAGGTGACGCAAGGCGCTGGTGCTGTGGCGATGCTTGTAAGCGAGAATCCGCGCGTGTTGCAAATCAACGATGACAGTGTTGTAAAATCGGCGGAAATCCAGGATTTTTGGCGTCCCGTATATCAAAGCACGGCTTTGGCGCGCGGAAAGTTTTCAACCGAGCAATACATTCGTATGTTCTGCGATGTGTGGCAGAAATACAGTGCGGAAAACGACTGCAATTTCAACGATTTTGAGGCGATTTGCTTCCATCTTCCGTACACAAAAATGGGGCTTAAGGCGCTTCGAGCTGGTTTCGAGGCAAATTCGGGCGTGTCGCACGCATGTGATGGCGTGTCGTACACAAATGACGGCGTGTCTCTTACAAGCAATTCGCGCGAACGTCTTCTTGCGCGATACGAAGACAGCACGCAATATAGTCGCCGAATCGGGAATATTTACACTGGTTCGCTCTATTTGGGATTAATTTCTTTACTTGATTACGATTATTTTAGGAATTCTTGCGATTCATCAGAGTCTGCTGGCGATTCATCTGCGGTTACTTGCGATTCGTCGGTTACTTGCGATTCGTCGGTTGCTGGCGATTCATCTTCCGCAACACACCCAAATGAGTCACCGTTGCGCCCATCTCCCCTACTCCCAGGCCAAAAAATCGGCTTGTTCTCCTATGGTTCTGGAGCTGTAGCGGAATTCTTTAGCGCAACACTGGTTCCAGGCTGGCGTAGCGCGCTGTTTTCTAATCAGCACATAAAAGCGCTAAACAATCGCACGCAATTACGCGTTTCGCAATACGAGGAAATGTTTAACAGCGCGGCGCCTTATTCTCCGCAAGATTTTGTAAGCAGCCAAGAGAATCGAAGTGGCGCGCGATTCGTGCTTGACTCCATCACATCTCAAGAGCGCAACTATCTTTCTATCTAGTTGTAGTGCGATTGCGCTTTGACTGAGCTTGAAATTGCATAACGCATTTCAAGCTCCTTCAAAGCGTGATTTGGCTCAAATGTAAAGTCCAGTGGACTTTACATGCCAAATCAGCCGAGCGGCTACTAATAGCCGCGAGGAATACACGGCTAATCCGCGCGAACGTCCTCGCTCGCGTTGAAAGCACACTGTGCTTTCAACCTTAAGCAAGCTCATCGCTCCGAATTGCCTTTTCGTGCTACGCTCTAAGCGAAAAAGGCAGGTCATCGCGCAAACACGACAACACATAAGTATAGCTACAATGCACGTGATCGTAATTGTTCAGCCAAGATAGAACGATCAATCTTGCCTTCAACAACACTTTGAATCCACTGATATAACACATTATCGAATGGGTTTAGGCTGTCCTCAATATCAAGCACAATTCCATTATTCCTAAGCAAAGCCACACAAGTTAACACCGTTGTACGCTTATTAGCATCAGGAAAAATGTGATCTTTAGATAGATGAGTAGCAAAATCTGCAATCTGGTCAAAAATATCCGTATAATCATATCGCTCAGCTGGAGATTTATCGAAAATGATCGCAAATGTAGAATACAAAACACTTTCAACACTACCCTGAACTTCTTGCTTAGTAGTAGAAAGTCCTTGACCATTGTCAACAATATCTCGCTGAACAGAACACACTATTCCAGCAAAAGCAATAATCTGCTCATCATTCCAAACGAGAGTATCATACTTGCTCATGCATCACCAAGAATACGTAAAGTATTAGGATACTGTTTTTTCACAGCATCTACAGCACTGATAAATGTATTTTGCATAGTAGGATACGAAGCTATATCAGATGACTGAAGAATATCGTTAACTAAAATCGGTTTTTTCTGTTCAGAATCGTATACGTTATGCCATGCACCACCAAGGCGATGCGCATAGTTTACTAAATCGAACGCACTCATCCAACCATATTTTTCAACAACAGACTCTACAATCTGCGAAGCATACTGACTTGTTTCATGATTAGGCGCATGAGTAATGCGATTGCGACCAAATTGCTTAAACGCGTTATATACACTAGGTTCTACAGGACCATATTCCCACGCTTGAATCTCATCAGTGAATAAAGGTTGACTAGGATTATTACGTAAAGCCTCAACTTGCGCAAAATATACGAGCTTGTTTAAAGCGAGATTGGTTAATGTTAACGTCTTGCCATGCTTTTCAATGAAGATTGCTGCTATATCTAATGATTTCATGTTCAATCTCCTTTCAACATATACAAGTATGTAAAAAGTCGCTAACACTTAACTTTTAATAGAATTCTAAAAGCGGATGAGGCGAGATTCGAACTCGCGGTAGGTTTCCCTACAACGGTTTTCAAGACCGTCTCCTTAGACCACTCGGACACCCATCCATGTGCGCTAGTCGCACTATAAGCACGCAAAGCACACAAGCGTATATTTTACCATAATCCCCAGGAAAAACGCGCAGACTCCGTACCTAGTCGCGCCTGTTTCCCAGCAACTCTAGCAAGTATACAAACATGTTGATGAAGTCCAAATAAAGATTAAACGCGCAAATAATCGAAACGCGCTTAATCATTTCTGGCTGATTAGCATAAGCTTCAAAAATCGCACGAGTCTTCTGCGCATCGTAAGCCGTAAGACCTGCAAAGATCAACACAGCAATCGCAGCAATAAGTCGCATTGTTCCAGCGCTTGGAGCAACAAACATAAGAATTACCTGGCTCACGCACAGCACCAACAAAGCCACCATAAGAATCGGGCCAGCCTTAAGCATATTCACTTTTGTAGTAAGCGCAAGCATTGTAAGGCACAGGAAGAATCCAGCAGTTAAAGCCAAAACCATTGCAATAGAGCCTAGGCTAAACACAGTAAAAATCGTGCTAAGTGTAAAGCCTGTAAGTGCAGCATATGCATAGAAAAGTGCGCGAGCTGCCACAACACTCATTTTCATAACGCGCATTCCAAGCACAACAGCAAGCACTACTTGCGCAATAATAATGCCGAAGAAACCAAACCTACCCGTAGCATACAAGTAAGAGTAAAGCGCACCCGTACTTTGCGTAAACATTGCCACAAGCGTTGTAACGATTAATCCAACGGTCATCTCTGCGTAAACTCGACGCACACTCACTCGCTCAGCGTGCTCGCGCACATAAGTAGCCTGCGCGTCAACGATTGTTGGGTTTTGCGCAAAATCGCCAGCATAATTGCCATTAAAATTTCCAAAATCTCCCATAAATCCTCCTAAATCCTTATTAAATATCTAATTATAGTACATTTGTACGACTATGCGTGTCGTGCTACAAAAAGCGGAGATGTAGGTCGTCGTTCGCGCGGTCTACGCGCGCGAACGTCTTCGCCGCACAGAAGCAGTGCTTCTGTTTTGAGCGGCTCAGCGAATCGAAGTGCATTCGCGCGCTACGCTTTAAGCGCTCATGCAAGTCGATTCGCGCTACGCTTTAAGCGAAAAGGCAGGTCGTCGCGCATTAGCTTGTTACGACTCAGGCGCATCCTCCACGCGCGGTGCACCATTAATATCGCGATGAATCCCCTGCATTTGCGCCTCAATTGCCTGCAAATTCTGCGCACACTCAAGCAGCGTCTTGGAATGCTCCGCCAACTTTGCGTCAGGCAAATCCGCTTTATAACGCAACGCGTGCTCCAAACTTGCCCAATAATCCATTGCAATTGTGCGGAATTGCACCTCCACAGGCGTGTAATGCGCGCCCGACGACAAAAACACTGGCACAGCGTAAATCACATGCAAACTTCGGTACCCGTTCGGCTTTGGGTTTTTAATGTAATCCTTAACCTGCAGCACCTGAATATCCGTTTGCTTGGAAAGGTATTGCGCAACCGCGTACACGTCGTCGCGATAGTTGCAAATCACGCGGATTCCAGCCACATCGAACAGATTGTCGCGAATCGAACGCGTTGATATGCTTAGGTTTCTGCGGCGCAGCTTCTCAAAAATCGAGTGCACGGATTTTAGTCGCCGCTCCATATGATGCACGGGGTTGTGCGAAAATCGCACTTGAAACTCGCCGTCCAAAATCTCCAGCTTCGTGCTAATTTCGTACATCGCACCTTCGTAAACTTGCATCATGTTTACAAATTCGTCCATTTGCTCGGGCGGAAGATGCGGCGTTTCGCTTTTTATAGGTGATTTTTGCGCGGACTTTTCGTCGGCGGTTGCTGGCGACTTTTCCGCAGATTCCGCGGCTTCTGCATTTGCCGCAGCGGCGTCTGGTGCCCCACCATCGCCTGCTCCTTGCAAGCTTGCGTAAAGTTCAGCCAAATTTAAACGATTATGACGATCAAGTATCACGTTTTTTATTTTACTCGCAATTTTGTTATAAGTCTGATAATCGCCTGAGAATACGCGCGAAAAGGCAGGTCGTGTCGTTCGCGCGTTACAGCGCGCTACGCTTTGAGCGCGAAGGTAGGTCGTCGCGCAAACGTATAAACTTATATATAGGTATCATCAAGTCAAAATTAACAATTATTTGCGCACAAGGAGGGAAAAATGGCAATTAATGCAACAGTTGCAAATCCAGCGAAATCTGCGAAATATGCAGAAATCTCAAAAAGCACAAAGCTGGCCTACCCTCCTACTCTAACCCCGTTAGTCGTGCAAAAACTTTGTGCTCCAATCGCACGCAAACTCGGCGTAAAATCACTGTATCTATTCGGATCGGTTGCGCAAGGAACCGCCAATCGCAACTCAGACGTAGATTTTATATACGAACTGCAAGACGAATCGAACTTAGAACGCGAAACCTCGCGAATTGTGCGCAAACAAGAGCTAATGCGATCACTCGCCGATTGATTGGGCAGAAAAATCGACCTAGTTAACAAAAGTTACGTAACTCAGCCGTTAGCGGACGAAGATGCGGAAATTCAGCGAAAAGCGTTCGTAACAACGATTAACGCAAAGCCAATATTCCAAATTGTGTGAATAGTCCGCGCGCGTTTTGTAGCTCAAAACGGCAAAATCAACAACAAAAAGCGGGAAGTTTTACTCAACCATCTATTAGTTCTAAATACTTATTAGCAGCTTTACGTATTTTCGCAGAATCAATCCAGCCATTCGTAAATGATTTATTAACTGAATGAAGTAGCGTAAATAATGCGTTTGTAAGATTTCTCTTTCCTTTAGCTATGTTGTATAGATTATCAAAATGAGCTGCTTTATTCCTAATCTCTTTAATATAAATAAGATTTTTTGCTATTGTCTTCCTATCCTCATCATATTTTTTATTGCTCTTGGAATCATTCACAAATGGAAATGCGTTACATATAGATATTTGCCAAAGTTTTTGCTGTATGAGATTGTTTTTTGTTGTTTCAGAAGATCCAATAAGTTTTACCCACGTTCCCCACATGAGTTTAGATAAAATGTCATCATGAGTTACACTGCTACCAGCATGAGCGTGAACTGCGATTTTTTTTGCTTCATTGATTTGATTTTTTATTAAGTCTTTAACTAAATCTGGCGTATATAGAGGATTAGTCCATGCTTCATTTTGCTTTTCTTGCAATGCAAGTTTGCGAAGCTCTAAATCAATTGAATTACGCACGCATATTTCTACGTATCCAATCTGCTCGTGTAATATTCCTGCTAATTCATGATTTGATTTGCATATAAGCATGGCTGTGCTCACATCATTATTCGCATCGCGCATATAACGTTCAAATCGTGCAACGCCGCAGAATTGTTGCGCTTCTTGAAGAGATATAAAAGATGTATTAACAGCCATTAAGACATTGTACATCTAGTTTGATATTTAACGCAGAAATACAATCACAAAATGAGTTGCGCAAGATGATTGTAAAAATACAAATAGTTATGGAGTGTGATAGAATTGACAAACCTGTGTAGGTTGCTCCTACACGTGATTTCATTGAGCTCTTGTTCATTTTGGACAAGAGCTCAGTTGCTTTATTCACATTCTGCAACTCAAAAGCTACAAACTCGGGAAATATCGCTAGCGCAGTTTAATCTCGCCACGCATCGTTCGCGCGTTACAGCGCGCGAACGTCTTCGCTTGCGTTGAAAGCACACCGTGCTTTCAACCTTAAGCAAGCTCAGCGCTCCGAATTACCTTTTCGCGCTACGCTCGAAGCGAAAAGGCAGGTCGTCGCGCAATATGTGCTTGCCGCGAATATCCCACTTACGCCGCTTCTTACCAGCCGCCGCCGTAATCATCATGGAAAGAATCGCAGCCGAGAATATCACCGCTATAACAAACAGCGTCATCCAAAGCGGCCATTGCACGTGGTCCTCTGGCGCCGCAACAGGATCCGGCAGTACGCGATAGCCAGTCACTAGCAGCCTGTGCGAGTTCACACCATACGGCGTGCACGTAAGCAGCGTCGCCAAATCGCGCCCCTTCTCGCGCTGAAGAAGGCTTATATCGTGCGGATCCACTACGTTTATACGAAACACCTTGTATCGCAAGGTCTCCCCCTGCACGTCAAAGTAAAAATAGTCACCCTTCTTCAAATTCACCAAATCATCAAACATTGTTGCATTCGCCAAACCAGTATGCGCCGTCACCACCGCATGACGATTCTTACCCCCAACTGGCAAATCTGTGCCATACAAATGCCCCGCGCCATGCGCCAAAACTTCCTGCGAACTACCGTGATAAATCGGCAACTTCACGCCAATCTTCGGAATTTTTACGATGCCAATAATGCCCATCGGCTCCTCAAGCGTTTTAAGGTAGCGCTTGTACGCAGGCGTGTTAGTTATGCTTTCCTGACCGTCGCCGCCGTACGGATCGCGCGTGAGCATATCCTTGCGCGTTGCATTATAGCGCTTCGCAGCGCGAATGTGTGCGCGGCGCACATCGCCAGCCTGGTCGTGGTTGTACTTATCGTACGCAGTGGAAATCTCCTTAGAAACGTGATTGTTCCACAGCGTTGAGCACACAGGGTAACTAAAGCACAGAATTCCCGCAAGAACCAGCGCAATCGGCTCTAGAATGCGCATCAGTGTACTTTTCTTTTTAGTTATTTTTTTAGTTGTTTGTTTAGTTTTAAGTGTATTTTGGTTTATTTTTTGGCTTGAGTTGGATCGTGGAGTTTGCTCTTCGGTTGCTGGCGACTTATCCGCAGCCACACCACTTGCGCCAGCCACATCGCTAACACCAGCCACCCTGCTTGCGCCAGCCGCACTGGAGGTACGCTTCGCCTTATTCTTAAACAATTTAGCAACAGCGCGCGCAATCAATGAGCGGCACAAATTGCTAATATCGGCTAGCTTCATAACTCCTCCAAGCTCAAGCTATTTAATGAAGTAATTCCCGATTTTGTTCCCCAAATCGACCAAAAAGGGAACAAACGCGGGATAAAAAGGAATAAGAGCAGGCGCGACGACCTGCTTTCGCGCTCAAAGCGTAACGCGCGAGCGATTTTTCAGATTTTGTAGCTCAAACAGGCTACATAGGATTGAGTCTAGGATTTTGCTCCTAGACTCAATTTATGCAGACTCAATCGTTACAGACTCAATCGTTTATAGATTTAATCTTTATAGACTCAATCACTTATGATTTGCTGATTAAAGTAAGCAAATCACGCAGCCTGCTCTTCATCTTTCTTGCGGTTGCGCATGAAGACGAAGATGCCGAAGCACACCAAGCACACGCCAGCCAACGCAAAGATAATCACGCCTGCAGCACCAGACTTTGGAAGCTTGAACCAAGAACCATTATCCTTGGTTGGCAAGTTAGCAATGTCAACGGATGTAGGGCTAGACACAGTGGAAGTTGTAAGAACAGTTGCTTCATGAGCCTGATGATCACGCTCATAATTAGCTGGAGCTTCAGTCTCAACAATGTAGAACGGATGATCTGCACTATCAATAACAACCTTTACAGGTTTTTCAAACATACCATTCTCATTAGTGGTGAGTTCGCCAACCTTTGAAGCGTTTTTGCATTCATCTGCAGAAGTATCTGCAGCGCACTTATCAGCGTCAGCCTTCTTAGCGAAGAGCTTGAACTTAGCGCCAGCGAGCTTAGGCTTAACCGAATCAGTATTCTTATCAGTTGATTTAAAGGTGCCATCGTACTTGTTCACCTGCAAATAGCCGTAATTGGACGTAACCGTTGAACCTTTATCGTCTGAAACTTCTGGGGTAGGAGCTGGCTTATTCTTGCCCTGTCCCTGAATAAAACCAGACTTATTGGTGAAACTAGTTTCAGAGACGTCCATAGGATCATGAATCGCGAACGCAAACTCAATTTCAACTTTTGCGTCAGGATCAACTTTTGCTGCGTTTGCAATATCATTTAAACCACCATTTGCTCCATCGAAAGAAACTTTAACACGATGTGCTACAACTTTCGTACCAGTAGCATCTCTAATTTCTTCGAGGCTTACACTATATTTACCTGTCAATTGTGTAGTTGTTTTCACTTTATTGCTGTTTGTATAAACTAAGTTTACAGACTTAACATTATCTTCCGAAAAGGAAGTGAATGCATAATCAGGAGCCTGATCGAATACAGTGTATCCCTTCAGATCATCCTTAGTCCAATTCGAACGTTCTGTAGCGGTGTTACTAGTAATAGCAGCAGAAATCTTGTAGGTCATGGTATCGCTTTTACCCACGAATGATGTTTCATTGTCTCCATGAACAAGAGTCTTCGTAATCTTACCAGCAAGGCTCTGGTTCTTTGGAAATACAAATACATTGTACCTATAATTAACCTTATTATTTGCTTCATGAATGATTTCTGGAATCGTCATGTAGAACGGTGTAACGTCGTTAGAGTGACCAGGTGCAGCCTCGGTTTCTTCAACCTTGTAAAGGCCGAAAGGAAGATTGTTGA
Source organism: Gardnerella sialicivorans subsp. sialicivorans (assembly GCF_056746795.1). NCBI lineage: Bacteria > Bacillati > Actinomycetota > Actinomycetes > Bifidobacteriales > Bifidobacteriaceae > Gardnerella > Gardnerella sialicivorans. Next base: position 128,024 of record NZ_JBWPXA010000003.1, on the reverse strand, counting down.
ATTTAACTACACCCTTATTTGGTTTTGTGGAACCAGTAGTACCTTCTTGCGTAGCATTGCTATCAAATTCCATGCCTGTAGGATTAGGATTATCATTAAGAGATTTCACCTTAGTGGCAAGAGCTTCCCAATTCTTGTAATCTTTGAGGTCTGTGCTTGTGGTATCAGAGGTAGAAAGCTTCGTAACTCTTTGTACCTTGAACTTAGCACCAGGAAGAAGGGTATCGACAAGATATTCTGATGCCTCATAATTGGTGATCTCGATGGAACCAACGCAGTTGGCGATTTGGTCTTTAGCCCATGGTGCCTTAGAAGTATCGCAGACGGTCCCATCATCAGCCCAAGCGGAGCTGCCAGCCACCACGGCGCCAGCAACGCACAGCGTGCCAGCCATCGCGAGCGAGGCGATTGCGGCCACGCATTGCTTAGTTATCTTGTTCATAATTTCTCCTTGTTTATTGCCCTTTCGAGCAGTTTTAAGAGATAAGTTTTCTGTTTTGTGTTGCGCACGGTCGGCGGAGCCATTGCAAGCCGCATGAACTCTGTTGGCGGCTACGATTTGCGCCGCGCGCAGCAAGATTAAATCCGAACCATGCTTCGGCATAATTGCCATTGCTGTGTAACATCACTGTGTAACGCGTAATGTCATTCCCGACACATGGAACGTTGATACTGCAGTTTTTGCGCTGCAGAAAATTTTCATCAGCATCGCCACCTTTCGCTACGTCGCCTTAAAGCGCGAAGCTTTTTGGCAGTTTTGCAGATAAAATCTTTAATTTGCACATTGCGCATCAGCGCCTTACGCAACAACGCCATATGCGCCAGCGCCTTACGCAGCAACGCCTCAAGCATCGCGCGCCCCCACTTGGTCTGATCAAGGAAGAACCCAGCTGCCATCACGCCCGTACCAATCACGCACACCACGCTCATCAGCATGTTCCAATTCACGCAATCTTCCCCGCCCGTATTCGGCAGCTTAAATTGTTCGACCACAGTAATATTGAACGTGAGTCTATCCCAATTAGTTCCCTGCTTCAAAAAATTATTATTCATTAAGTTACGAGCATCATTATTAGAAGGATTCCTCATAAAAGTATTATCGGAAGCAAGAGTATTGAACCTATTCAGCGCAGCATCATCCAGCGTAAACACTGTGCAACTATAGTCGCCAGTTTGTTTTGGAGTGCCGTCAACAATATCTTCTGTTCTAGCGATTGCGTTCTTAACACTATTCACATCACTCTGATCATTAATGAATCCATAAAGTGTATGTGCAGCATTGCAATTCCCTCGTTCGCGACAATTCATTTGCTGCTCTTCGTTAGCAAACTTCCATTGAGTAGATTTACTACCATTGCCAGGAATATAAACAACACTTTGATTTTCATCGCTGGTCCAATTACCACTTGTATGATCTTTGTGGCACAGCATGCGAAGGTTAAGCTTATTCTTGCTAGTCAAACTCCAAGTGCGAATGAACGGCTTTCTAAGCAACGATATGCCATTCATAACATACAGCCTATCTTTCAACTCACCATTCATCGGCTCGCCAGTTTGCGGATCCTTATCTTTGTACAATTTAAGCTGAAGATTACTTTGATCTAAGCCTTCGACTGTAACCTTCGCATACACAGGCTTGCCCTGATTTCCAGCATCCTCATCTTCCGACGTTGAACCATCAGGGTATGTAACAACCACTGGAGTCTCATAATCTTTAGCACTAATGGTCACATCTGGATAGAAGGTCACTTCGCCAGAGTTACTATAACCAATTCCAGAAGACTGTTTCATAAATGACCATGGGATAACTTTATGTTCATTGTCTTTTTTATATTGCTTAAGTTTGAATTTTGTGCCTTGTGGCAAGTCACCAACCTTCATATCCTTATACATTTGACCTGAATCTGTAATACCACCAGCCGTTCCACCAATTTCTGGCTTAGCGCTTTTAGGTTTTTCGGTAGTAACCTTATTGCCCGCTTTTACAGTAACGGGAAGATACTTTGGGTTGTAGTAGTGAGCGTCACTATGCACATGAATTGGGAATGTTACAGACTCCCAATCAACATGCCTCATAGTATTGTTTTGAGGATTTTCTTTATCTTCCTTATTAGTCAAAACTCCATTAATAACTTTTTCTAAAGTCCTACCAGACTGATTATTTATAAAACCTTTTACAGCTTTTTCAAACTTAGTTTGTAATCCACCATGTTTACCTTTATTTTCAAGGTCTTTAATAGCGTACACGGTGCAAACAAAATCACCATTTTTCTCAACTGTTCCATGCAACCAACCGCGAGTACGCTCAGTCGTGTCACGCTCGTCGCCATAAAGGTAAAGATCATTATTACAACTATTGTTTTTATTGCACTGCTGACGCGTCTTTTCTGACCTAGTCCACTGAGAAGGATTCCCATCTTCAAAGGCTCCGTTATCCTTGTTGCCTTTTCTACCAGCAAGCTTTAAACCATTAACTTCATCGAACTTATAATTTTCACGCGCGCCAGTTTTCTGGTTTATCTCATAACAAAGCATATGCTGATAGATTTTGCCTTGCTTAGTACTTGACCAAGAGTCGAAGAACATTGGATCTTTCCTATTGGCAGGAATTTTCTTACTATCCTTGCTCTCTGCATCAGTTAAATCCCTAAGTTCATCACCCTTTCGGAATCGCATACCTTCACTATCATTATCAGAAATATGTCTGCTCAATTGTCTATTAGAGTAAACATTTAACTTCAAGTCTTTTCCTGTAACTGGCTTACTTACCACGCTCACAGGAACGTACACTGGCATACCTCTGTTACCAGAATCATCATCTTCTGAAGTTGAACCGTCTGAATAATGTACAATTACAGGAACAAGATAGTCATCAGTAGGAGTATTTTTACGCGGTGCAAAAGTAACTTGACCATACTTAGTGTCAGTCTTAGTATCTTCTGGCTTATTATCATCCTTCTTCTTATTACTGTCTTTTCCTTCGAAATTGGACCAGTCAAGCTTATCTTTTGATTTCTTATGCTTAGAGTACTTTTTAAGCTCAAACCATGTGCCCTTTGGCAAAGAAGTGCCATCCTGCACCAAATCATTCTGACTGCTATCGTTTTTATCTACACCGTTAGCACCACGATGGCTTTCTGGAGCATCAGACTTTGCTTTACCGCCAGCTTGCACTTCAACCTTTGTGTAACGTGGGTTATACTTATGCGCCAGTGAACGAATAACAATATTAACGTCTTTAGAAACCCATTCAGTATTTTTACTAGCTGTTGGCAAAGCAAAATCATGTTTGTTTTCTTTTACAAAAGCGTCGAATTTTTTCTTAGCATCGCTGCCATCACTCAACGCAAACACACGACAAACGTACTTACCACCCTTATTAGGACTTCCTTTAATTTCTCCACGAGAACGCTCAATAGTGTATTGGTCGTCATCATATAATTGGCTCTGACGGTTGCAAGATCTACCATTAATCCAGCACTGCTGATCTTTGTCACTAGCATGAGCCCATTTCTCAGTTTGCTTAAAAGTTAATCCGCTAAAAGAGTTAGTACTATCTTCTCCGACATTACTAAAGGTGTAATCCTTCTTTTCTACTTTACCGCCCTTGCCTGTAGTTTCCTTCCAGCACAAGGATTTCAAAGAAATTTGACCAGTTTTATATCTAGACCACGAATCAATCCACAAGCCTGGATTAAGCGGAGAATTTATATCAGCGTAAACTGTTCCATTATCTCCTAAATTAGTACCGCCTACACCATTATGAATATTCATAATAATGTAAGGATTTGAAGGATTTGGACGTTTCACGTTAACAGTAGCGTAAATAACGCTTTTTTTGAAATCGCCATTCTTATCAGCATTACCAGCAGTTGAATCTGTAGATTTAGATCCGTCAGCATAAGTCACTATCACTGGTGAATGATACTTACCGACTTCTCTCCACTTGTTGGAATAAAAACGAACTTTGCCGTTATGTAAATCCTTATTCTCAATACTGCTCCAATCAAGAACATGATCGCTCTCATTCTTACCATTTACATACTGCTTAAGCTCAAAAGTAGCATCGTTAGGGAGATTACCAGTCTGAATAATATCAGCATTCTTCTTAGAATTATCACGCACGCTCTTAACAGATGCGTAAACAATTGGCATTACACTAGCCTGATTATCGCCAGTTTTTTCTGTCAGATTAATTGGGGTGTAAACAGGGTTGTACAGCGATGCTTGCGAAACAACCTTTATCTTAGTTGTGTGCTTCTCCGTAGCGAAAGAACCACGATCATAATACTTGCAGTTATACGGGTATCGAGAAGGATCAGGATAAGTAATTTTTGTTCCAAATTCCAGAACTTTGCCCTTATCTTCTTTTCTAGGGTTATAAGTTACATGACCAGTTCTGCTATCAATATACACAGAGCCCTCAGGCATATTCGATGGAGAATTAACTACTTTTACACCACTAGGAATTTTTTTAGTAAGCTCATATTTTATGCCAAGATTGGTAGGCAAATTAGTAGTCGTACCACCATCGTATTCAAAACTGCCCTTCGAAGAATTACCTTCCCACTCACCGGTTCTTGCAAACGGTTTCACTGTAACAGGGCGATGATATGTAGTAATAGGAATATTATCTTGCCCATACTTTTTATCATCCGAACTATTGTATTGAGGGTATGAAATCTCATCACCATTTGTCGGATCCATTTTTACTTGATGCTCAACGTAATCAGGAATACCATCACCATCAGTATCAAATGGGCCCATAGCAGCCCACTTGTTACGTGTACTATTCCCCCAATAACCTGCACCCACACCAGTTGTATTAGCATCCCAACCAGCAATAATAGGTAAGGTTTCTGGATTAACACCATCTTCAACAAATGCTTCTATATGCCACTCATAAGAGAAAGTTGTATCACTCTGAGCCCAATCAAGAAATACACGACCAAATTTATTGCTGGGATCATTCGGATTATTCGGATTGCCTCGCCACTTACGAATCTCACAAAAATTGTATTTCTTTCTAATTTCGGGGTCTCCACAGGTAGCATCATCGCTTTTACCAAGTTTTTCTCTACCTAACGAGTATTTCCAAGCCTCATTAAAATAATAATCGCCATCAGCGTAGGTATAATTATGCTTAGCACTATTAGTAAATTCACTTGGTCTTTGACTATTATATTTTACTTCTCTTTTAAATTCCCAATGACCTTCTTCTCCTTCTTTCTTTACAAAATATCTCGTAACAGCAGTGCGAGTTACGCGAACTGAACTTTGATGCGAAGCATCACCATCCCTAAGACCTTTTGGAAGAAAAACTGTCAAATCTGGCCTACCATCCCACGGCGAACCATCTGACTTTGCATTTCCTTTAGGAGGCACATTGAAAGATAAAGAATTTAATCCCATACCATTCGCATTGAAGGTAATATCCCAACTGATTTTAGTTCCACTTTTGCCATAATCACTATCCCACTGATTGTATTGAATATTAGGATAGCTAATAGAAACATCACGAACAGCATCACCAACCCAATAGTCACCATCAGTAAAATATCCATTGCCAGCGTAATCCCACCAAGCCTGAGTTGCATTTGCTTCTTTTACAGGCGGCACAACAAAAGTCGCGAAAAGCGTGGCGGCGGCGAGGATCATTGCGAAGAGCGCGCGGAGTAGGGTTCGGGAAGTGCGGGCTGGATGTGCGGTGCGAGCGGCGGTTGTTGCAGCGGTGCTGGAGAGTGAGTCAGAGTCGGAGACAACGGCGGCAGAACAAGAGTCGGCGCCTTCCTTATTCCAAGCAAAAGCGCGCGACGCAAGACGACCCACTCGTGATGCGAATCCACGTAACCCTGCTGGCAACATAGTCTACTCACCTTCTCTGGCACCGCGAATATCGTGGTAACCCCAACAAAACTGCATAAACTCATTCCATGCAGCTTGTTCTTAGTTCTTCTTCGTTACTCTTCGTTCTTACTTGTCTTGTGCATTTGAGCGTAACGCCCAAAAATGGGTAGAGCACCCAATAAATCAAGTACTCAAAAACATTCAGCGAGTGCAAGAAGACAGGAAAACAACCATGTCAACTCAGCAAGCGCCGAAAAACTATCAACCAAACGGCCACCTTTTAACGTTAAATGCTAAACAACGTTCAACAACGTTTGCAACGCTAAACGCGCGCGCAAAAAACAAGATAGCAAGGCGCAGCTTTAAACAAAGCCTTTAACATTTATACCCCCCCCCTAACGAATTGCAAGTTAAAATACTATACAATTTCAAAATACGTAAAAGTTTTTATAATGATTGACTTTTACAAAAAATCTATTGAATACGCGATAATAACCGAATACTTTTATGTAGTAGGTGAAGTGTTTTTTATGACCCGCGTGTCGCAAAACCACAACATCTTGTGGCTCAAATGCGCGCTGACCACAAATCGCCAGCTATGTAGTGCGATTGTACCTGATTTCGGTGTTTTTTAATACAAACGCACAACATCAAAGCGAAAAGGCAGGTCGTCGTTCGCGCGTTACAGCGCGCTCACGTCTTCGCTTGCGTTGAAAGCACACCGTGCTTTCAACCTTAAGCAAGCTCAGCGCGCCAAATTGCCTTCGCGCGCTACGCTTCAAGCGCTCCGGCAGGTTGGCGCGCGCGAATTACCGCAAAATCATCAACAATTACTTGCATTATTAATGACATTTACGTTACATCATATATAATTGTCGTATATATTTATGCAAAAGTACAAAACTCCCCACAAAAGCATAAGAGTAGGAACCAAGATGACTATAGCAACAACAGACGTAGTAAACGTAAACTTTCGAGCAAAGAAAGAAGACAAACTCAACGCAGAACGAGTTTGCAAAGAACTCGGAATCTCTATGAGCGCAGCGCTTAACGTGTTTATTAAAACAATTGGTCGCGAAAAGAGGATACCGTTAGATTTTTCGCTAGACCCGTTTTACGAACCGTCAAATCAAGCATATTTGAAATCGCAGATTGATGGCGTTAAAAATGGCACAATAAAGCTTGAAGAGCACAATTGCAAAGGTCACTACGACGATAAATAACGCAAAGACACAAAAAACGCAAAGACACGAATAACGCGGAGGCAAACTACGAGCAGCTTAATTAGGCAGCAGATTCTGCCAGAGTTTATACCAGTTGGCGCGCGAATTGTTGTGCGAACGTACAAAATCGCGCAATTAGGCAGCGGCGAAAGATTGCAAACCGCTGGCAGCATACAAACAGACAATGGCTGTGCTCAAACAGACGACGCCAGCGCAGAAACAAGTGGAATCGCGCCAATAACAGCAAGCACTCCAACAACCAGTCACACACAAAAAATCGAATACCACGACGCGATTGGTCACGTAATCAGCTGGGACGGCGCAACATTGCACCTTATGCGCGACGCGGCCGCAAATGGAAGCCGACCCGAGCAAGAAATGTTCATCGACGCGCGCACAATCGTAAGGCTAAAGCCAATACCCGAGCGCAAACATCGCATTTAATCTGCGCGAGCCATGTAGTGCGATTGTACCTAAAATACAGCGTGTCGTCGTTCGCGCGGTCTAAGCGCGCGAACGTCCTCGCTCGCGTTGAAAGCACACCGTGCTTTCAACCTTAAGCAAGCTCGGCGCTCCGAATTACCTTTTCGCGCTACGCTTTAAGCGAAAAGGCAGGTCGTCGCGCAATCGCACTACATGCAATCGTCAATTGACGCATTTTGTAACTCTAATCGACACCAACTTGATTCCCATACTCTCGTACCATCGCACTACGAGTAACAATCCACTGTTTGCCGTATTTTTGAGCATCAACGCCCTTAACAAGTTTCTTATACGACACCGCTTTTCTAAGAGTCGACTCGCTTAAATTCCACAAATCACTCGCATCTGCAAAAGACATTAAATTGTCAAATGGCGTTTTAATCTGCTCGCCATTATTCCACAACTCATCACAAGAAACATCTAAATCATCATTCCAAATAATGCCATATCCGCCCGTATCCACAACAACTTTATTAAACAACTCTTCGTCTTCCAATGCTTTAAACGCTGGAAACTTGCGCAGCAGATTATGCACATCATATTCTTTAACGATTCCGTTTACAAAATGCACGAGGAGCCTCATATTTGCGCACGCTTTTACATCTTTAATCTTGTGGAAATTCATATTTTCTCCTTTGTTGCACTTATCGCCTAGCTAATATTGCTGCCTCAAATGTGCTTTAACGCACTAATTTTTTAGTACTTTATCAACTTGCTAGCTAACTACACATATCAACTTAGCGGTTCTATTTTCTTAAATTCTTGAGTATTCCACATAAAAATCAACTCATCTTTATGAACTGTCATCCACTCAATCACCATGCACTCTGCTCTCCTTGGCAAATATCCGTCAATGACTTTGCATAATTGAATATCTAAAGCAGCAACATAATTACCATAGATAGCATGAATATGCGGCGGATTATGCTCTGCACTGGCAAAATACATTCGTATAACAATCCCATAAAACCTTGAAATTACAGGCACATTCACCCCTCTTTCTTTTTCTGATTTCTCTTTTCCTCATTAAATCATATTGATAATTATATCACGATACAGTGATATTTGATGTATGCCGACTTTGTGGCTCAAAACCGCAAAATCAACAACAAAAAGCGGAAATATCGTTCGCACAGTCTAAGCGAAAAGGCAGGTCGTCGCGCAAAGCGCTATTCAACCACGCCGTTAGAAATAAGCTCGCGCGCAACCTCGCGATACTCCTTAGCAGTCTTATGCTCAGGAGCAAAAATCGTAATCGGAACCGCCGCAACAGTAGAATCCGGCAGCTTAATCGAACGCGAAATCACAGAATGCAACACGCGCCCCTGGAAAGCCTCGTAAATCCTTTGCAAAACCTCTTCGCTGTGCAAAGTGCGCGTAAACATAGTAACGAGCACGCCAAACACTTGCAAATCTGGGTTAATTCGGTGCTGAACTTTTTCAATCGATTGCATAAGCAGCGCCACGCCCCTAAGCGCAAAGAACTCCGCAGCAACAGGAATAATCACGCCATCCGCCGCCGTAAGCGCGTTGACGGTAAGCAAGCCAAGCGAAGGCTGGCAGTCAATAATAATAACGTCGTATTCGTTACGAACCTTGCGCAACACTCCAGCCAAAATCTGCTCGCGACCAACCTCGGTAACAAGCTGAACCTCGGCTGCCGAAAGATCAATGTTTGCAGGCATAACGTCAATGTTTTCGGTGGCCGTGTGGCGAATCACATCGTGCACGTCTACAGAAGAATCAAAAAGCGCCGTGTAAACAGTGTTATCAAGCGCGTTCGCATTAATCCCAAGCCCCACCGTTGCAGCGCCTTGCGGATCGAAGTCAACAATTAAAACGCGCCTACCGTATTGACTCAGCGCACCAGCGATATTGATGGAGCTGGTTGTTTTACCAACGCCACCCTTCTGGTTACACATAGCAATAATGCGCGCAGGACCGTGCGTTGTAAGCGCATCTGGCGCGCGGAAAGTCTCATATTCGCGTCCAAGTAAATCAGTAGGCATACGCTCCAGTCTATCAAAAGGTATGTTCAGTGGATTTGCGCGATGCGGCGGCGAATATAACCCCTACCTTGCGCGCGGATGGCTCATAACATACGCTTCCATAAGCGCGTCTGGACTTATATGCGTGTAAATTTGCGTTGTTGTAACGGACGCATGGCCAAGCAGCTCCTGAACCGTGCGCACATCAGCGCCGCCCGAAATCAAATGCGTTGCAAAGGAGTGACGAAGCGTGTGCGGATGCAATTCTTTGCCGATTTTTGCCATCTTGCCAGCGTGCGAGATAGCCTCCCACGCGGATTGGCGAGATAGCGCTTTGCCGCGTTTGTTTAGGAAAATCATGTGAGAATTTGCGGATTTTGACGCGGATTTTGAAGATGAGTTTAAGGGCGATTTGAGTTGTAACTCTGCGGTTGCTGGCGACTTTTGCGCGCGGCTTTCAAGAATCGGCCTAGCTTTATCTAAATAATCGCGCAACGCACGAACCGCGCACTTTCCAAGGGGCACAAGCCTCTGCTTTTGCCCCTTGCCGCTAAGACGCACAACCGATTCCGCTAAATCAATGTCCTCGAATTTTAGGCCAACCGCTTCACTCACGCGCGCGCCCGTAGCGTACAAAAATTCCACGAGCGCACGGTCTCGCAGCGAGACGGCATCCGTGCTGCCAAAGCCGCCAGCTGCATCGATTACGCGCTCAACTTCGCTAATACTGAGCACGTCTGGAAGATGCTCCGACTGCTTAGGCGCTTTGACTTCTGCAGAAGGATCGCTTGCGATTTGCGCGTTGGAAAGCATGAATTTGTTCCACTCGTGGATGCTTGCGATTCGCCGCGCAATCGTGCGAGGGCCTAAGTTTTGCGCTGCCATTGCTTGTGATGACATTGCGCGCACGTATTCTTCGATGTCTAGTTGCGTGATTTTGTTAACATCGTTGATTTTTTGGGATTCGCGCAGCCAGTTCGTGTATTTTGTAAGATCCGACTCGTAGGCTTCAACGGTTTTGGGAGAAAGCCCACGCTCCACGCTTATGTGGTTTAGAAATTGCTGAATTTTTAGGGAAAATGGCGATTGCTGCGATTCGGTCATATGTTAATTATATGCCGCTCGAATCTACCACTTCGAATTTAAAACACCACCAAACGCGGTGGAGATTCGAGATTTTTCGCACTGAATGAGATGAACCTCAGCATCTTTGATGGTGATTCATCGAATGAAGAAGAAAAACCGAGAATCTCGGTGATGCAAGATACGCAAAAGTTCTAGATATTCAGAAGGTTTGATGTATTTCTCTACGAGCAATAAATAGCGCCAACCTAAAACATTAGAATATTAACGTTCATAAGCTATACGTAAAAGTGCGCGTCACTTGCGAGGAGAGAAATACTCAAACCTCGCGCAACACCAAACAAAGAATATCGCTCACATCTTCGCTCGACTTTGTACAAAATTCGGCGTTCGATTGTAGCGAAATGCAAAACGATTAGAGAGTTGAGACGTGGCGAAGTGTTATGCGAGACGCGCACTCATCGCCAGCAACCGCAGAGTCGCTAAACGCCACCCCAACAATCTGCTCACCGTTTTGCGCGCTTTGAATCATCTTACTTTGCCAATCACCTGGGCAATCAAGCGCAAATCGAAGCTCGCGCAAATCGCCAGCAACCGCCGCCAAATCACGCGAATCGCCAGACTCATCGAAAGCCGCCGCGCGCTCCTTATACTTGTACTCGCGCCAAGAATCAGCCTTAGCAAAAAACGCGCGCTCATCGCGCTCATTGCACTCATCGCTCTCCTCAAGCATCTTCTTAGCAAAACTCAACTCCGCAATAACGCTCCCCAGCAAATCCGCCACATTTCGCCGATTTTCCGCAACCATCGCACGCGTGCGATTCGGGTCCGTAAGCGCCACTCGCGTCATATCTCGCCAAGAACCAGCCGACATTTGCAACGCAACATTGCGATTCGCGCTTTCACACAAAACATTCGCCAGCGCTGTAGAAACAACGTGCGGCATGTGTGAAATCAGCGCCGCAGAAGCATCGTGTATAGAATCGTTCAACACAAGCGCGCGGTTTCCACACAGATTAACAATCACGCGCAAAACCGCCAAAAATCGCCAAAAATCGCTGCTCTCATCAACGCTAACTGCCCAAAGCGCGCCGCGCAGCAACTCCGCGCTCGACGCCTGCCAACCCGTAAACTCGCTTCCGGCCATAGGATGCGCGCCAATATAACAATCGCCAAGCCCCACTGCCTTAACCTGCTCGCGCACAAGCCCTTTAACGCTACCAACATCCGTCAAAGTAGTGCGCTGCTTGTTGATTCCGCGCGAAATCTCGCCAAGAACTTCTGGCATAGATGCAAGCGAATTGCACAAAATCAAAACATTTGGCTGCATACGCGCAAGATCCGCAACGCTTTCAACGCAAGTGATTCCAAGCGCCCTCGCCTCGCTGTACATTGTTTGATGGCGATTATACGCATACACTTTGCAAGAGCCAGTGTCCACCAAACGCTTTGCGATTGAGCCGCCAATAAGCCCAAGTCCAACAATACCAACAGAAAATTTTTGAGAAAATTCAGCATCTTCTACCATAATAATTCTCTTTCTGCACGCATTACATTCAAAGTACTCAAAGCATCAGCCGAAACATCAATGCACACTCCACCATTTGGCAGCATCCAATCATTCATAACTGGATTCTTGCGATTATCAGAAGGGTACACTGCTAAAACTCGAACCCAATCACCATGTTTAACAACTTCTTGAATCATAGCTTTACACGTAGAATCCCAAGGAGCAGAATCAACAGTTGCAATAAAACTATATAAACCATCCTGACCCTTAATCGGCCTAGACATAAAAGAAGTCATATTAAGACCATGATCGCGCACAACATCAAGCAAATTTGCTAATACTCCAGCACCTGTAGAACGCGGAATAAAAGCAATAATCGAAGAAAAAGATGAATAGCTTTCGCGCTGCATATTAACAAAACTTAAAGCCTCATCTCTAGGAGCTAGCACTAAAAACTCAGTTCGCGCGCCAGAAAAATCTTCAACAGCTTCGCTCACAATCTGCCTATTGTATAAATCAGCACAAATTTTAGGGCACAAAGCAACTTCGCCAGGTGCTAAATCCCTACAAGCAGCAGCGTTTGAAGACGCAGTTTTTTCTTTCAAGCCGTGCTTTTGAGTAAACTTACGGCATTGTGCCAACGCGTGAGGATGAGCAACAATAGTCGAACAGTTATCGATTGAATCCGACTTGCAAACAACAGCATCAAAACTTATATCAACACCCACGAGCGCAATGCCAACCATATTTTTTGCATCAATTAATAAATCTAAATTAGGTATTACTACGCCTTCAATATTGTTTTCCCACGCAATAATGCCTAAATCGTGACAATCTTCAATTTTGCTAGCGATATTACAAATATTCTCACACGCAGTTGAAATAAGACGCAAAGCACCTAACGATTTACAGTGCTCTTTAACTTTTAAAGCCGCTTGATGAGTAAAAGAACCTTCTGGCCCTAAATAACATAATTTGCGGTCACTACTGCTATTCTTATTGCTATTCATGACTATTCCTCAAACTACTTTAAGATTGTAAGATTTTAAGACTAAGACTATAAGTAAGACTACCTTACATTGATTTAGCGCCACTTATTTAGCGCCAGAAATAATGAAGAATTTATTCGGCATACAAAGCAAAACTACGTGAGCAACAATAATGCCATAAAGCCAAAAATATCCAGCATTTTGTGCAATCCACGGAAGATTATCCACGCCAAAACCAACGGCAACAAGCACGCCTCGAAACGCTCCAAAAATCCTAAACCATCCAAGCGCAATCATCCACACAACCGAGCAACACACAATTGCGTGCAAAATCAAGCCAAACATGCCACAAAGCATACGAGCAAAACACGCGCTCAAAGTAACAAGCAAAAGCGCGATTACAAGACCGTACGGAAAGCCGTACATAGCTCCCATTCGGTGCGCAAAAGTGCCCAAAACCGCGCAAAATGCCGCTAAAACGCATAAAGCCGCACACTTGCTAGCAAATAGCACAGAATGCGACTTTATGTTAAACATCATTTTGAGGAATATTTTAAGCAATCACGCAGCGTTGTTGTTCTGTCTACGCTGCTTAGCACGCCACTTATACCATTCATCACGGCTCAAAATAATCTTGCGCACGCGAATCGACTCAGGTGTAACTTCCACGCACTCGTCTTCGTTAGCAAAGTCAAGCGACTCTTCCAAGCTCATCTTAATTGGTGGCGTCAAAGTCTCAAGCACATCTGCTGTAGAAGAACGCATATTAGTCATATGCTTAGCAAGCGTAATATTAACATCCAACTCGTCTGGCTTATTGTTAATACCAACGATTTGGCCTTCATAAACAGGGCTTTGCGGATCAACAAAGAACACGCCACGCGCTTGCAAACGCTGCATAGCATAAGGAGTAGCAACACCCTTACGATCGCAAACCATAGAGCCATTTTGACGAGTTACAATCTGACCAGCCCAAGGCGCGTAGCCTGCAGAAATAGAGCTTGCGATACCCGTTCCGCGAGTTGCAGAAAGCAAAGCTGTACGGAAACCAATAAGACCGCGAGAAGGAACAGTAAATTGCAAGCGAATCCAGCCAGATCCGTGATTGCTCATAGAATCCATGCGACCCTTACGATCCGCCATAAGCTGCGTAACAGTGCCCATGTATTCTTCTGGAACGTCAATCGTAGTGTTTTCCATAGGCTCGTTAATTTGGCCGTCAATCGTCTTAGTAACAACTTGAGGACGACCAACTGTAAGCTCGTAGCCTTCGCGACGCATTTGCTCAGCCAAAACTGCCAACGCCAACTCGCCACGACCCTGAACTTCCCAAGCATCTGGGCGGTCTGTTGGAAGAACCTTAATAGACACGTTACCAATAAGCTCGCGATCAAGCCTATCCTTAATCATGCGCGCTGTAAGCTTGTGATCCTTGCCTTCTGTGCCAGCAAGCGGCGAATCGTTAATTCCGAAAGTCATGGAGATAGCTGGGTCGTCAACGTGAATCAATGGAAGAGGCTTTGGATCGTTCTGATCCACAATCGTCTCGCCAATCATAATGTCGTTAACGCCTGCAACTGCAACAATATCGCCAGGGCCTGCAGATGCAACAGGAGTGCGCTCCAAGCCTTGAGTGCGCAAAAGCTCGGAAACACGGAAGTTTTCAATCGAGCCGTCTACGCGAGAAAGCCCGTAAGTCTTGCCCTTTTCCAAAATGCCATTGTAGATTCGCACCAAACCTAAGCGGCCAAGGAAGTCGGAGGAATCGATGTTTGCAACATGTGCCTGAAGAGGCGCGCCTTCCTCGTATTCTGGCGCTGGAATGTTGGAAATAATGGAGTCAAAAAGAGGCTCCAAATTATCATTGTCTGGCAAACCGCCGTTTTCTGGCTGATTCAAGGATGCATAGCCAGCTTTTGCAGCGCAATAAATCACAGGCAAATCAAGAAGCGAATCAATATCGAGGTCAATTCCTTCTTCTACAACGTCTTGTGCAAGGCCTAGAAGCAAATCTGTAGCTTCGCTAACAACCTCGTCAATACGCGCATCTGGACGATCCGTTTTGTTAACGCACAAAATCACTGGCAGCTTTGCCTCAAGCGCCTTGCGTAGAACGAATCGAGTTTGCGGAAGTGGGCCTTCGGAAGCGTCAACAAGAAGCACAACGCCATCAACCATAGAGATGCCGCGCTCCACCTCGCCGCCAAAGTCGGCGTGACCTGGGGTATCGATTACGTTAATTGTAATTCCCTCTGGATGACCGTACTTTTCTGCAAGAGGGCCAGTGTATTGCACGGCCGTGTTCTTGGCAAGAATGGTGATGCCTTTTTCGCGCTCGAGGTCGTTGGAGTCCATTACGCGGTCTGGCACTTCTTCTCGCTCGGAGAATACGTGCGACTGCTGAAGCATGGCATTTACGAGCGTTGTTTTACCATGGTCAACGTGCGCTACGATTGCCACATTTCTAATATCACCGCGAACAGTCATTACAAACCTCTTCCATTTGATTTAGCCAAACCTAAACGAGTTTACTCGCGACTTTAGACACGCCATTACATGAGAGATGTTGACGCATTTTGTAGCTCGAAACATCGTTTTGCATCGTTAGCGCGGTCTAAGCGCGCTAACGTCTTCGCTTGCGTTGAAAGCACACTGTGCTTTCAACTTTGAGCAAGCTCAGCGAATCGAAGTGCATTCGCGCGCTACGCTTTAAGCGCTCATGCAGGTCGATTCAAGCAATAGCAGACTCGCTGGCGCCTTCTGGCAAATACTTGTCGTATCCTTCTTCTTCCAGCTCGTCCGCAAGCTCTGGTCCTGCCGTCTTTACAAAGTGACCTTGCGCAAAAACGTGCACAATATCTGGCTTAATATACTTTAAGATTCGCGTGTAATGCGTAACCATCATAATGCCTAAACCAGTGCTTTCTTTGGCACGATTTACGCCTTCCGAAACAATTCGCAAAGCATCCACATCTAGTCCAGAATCAGTTTCGTCTAAAATCGCGAACTTTGGTTTTAAAATTTCTAGTTGCAAAACTTCCGCGCGCTTTTTCTCGCCGCCAGAAAATCCCTCGTTTACAGAGCGAGACGCAAACTTTGGGTCCATTCTTAAGCGCTTCATTGCCTCGTTAAGTTCTTTAACCCACGCGCGCAAAGTCGGAGCCTCGCCACTCACTTCTGTTTTTGCTGTGCGCAAAAAGTTCGTCATCGACACGCCTGGTACTTCCACTGGGTATTGCATCGCAAGGAACAGACCAGCTTTTGCGCGCTCGTCTGGAGTCATCTTCAAAATATCTTCGCCGTCGAGAAGCACTTGACCCGAATCCACTTCGTACTTTGGGTGACCTGCCAAAGTGTATGCGAGAGTAGACTTTCCAGAGCCATTCGGACCCATAATCGCGTGCGTTTCGCCAGAATTAACTGTAAGATTTACGCCTTTTAAGATTTGCTTCTTGCCTTCTTTTGTTTCTACAGACGCGTACAAATCCTTAATTTCTAAAGTTGACATGTTTCTATCTCCTATTCTTCGGTTGCTGGCGATTCTTCCGCATTCGCGCAATCTTCCGTCTTTACTGGATCTTCCGTCTTAGCTAAACGACGCTCAATCGCAGCCATCAAATGATCTACGATTTGCGGAACGCCAATCTCCTCAATAAGCTCGTTAAAGAATCCGCGCACAACAAGCTTTCTAGCATCCGCTTCACTCACTCCGCGAGATTGCAAGTAAAACAGCTCCTCGTCGTCGAATCTGCCTACAGAACTTGCGTGACCTGCGCCAATAATATTGCCGTTTTCGATTTCCAAATTCGGCTCCGAATCAGCAATCGCGCCAGGAGTTAGCACCAAATTTCGGTTCAACTCGTACGAATCCGTGCCAGGAGCTTCTGGCTTAATCAGCGCGTTTCCAACCCACGTAGAATGCGCTCCTTTGCCGTAAAGCGCGCCCTTATACACTACTCGCGACTTGCATTCTGGGTGATTGTGCACAACCATCGTGCGATGCTCAACATGCTCGCCTGGGTCCACAAAATACATGCCAAGCATGTTCAAATCGCCCTTTTCGCCGCCAAAATCCTGATCCATGCGGATTCGCACAACGTCTCCGCCAAGAGTGACCATCGTGTGGCGCAAAGAAGCACCCTCACCCACGTGAATCCTATGATTTCCAACGTGCTTGCTGCCTGAATCCCACTCTTGAATGAACGTTGTAGAAACATGCGCATGCTTTCCAAGAATTATTTCCACGCCTTCTGCAAGCTTTGCAACTCCCGTGTGTTCTACGATAATATCCGCGTTTGTTCTGGGATCAGCTTCAATCACTAAGTGCAAAGCGTCTAATGATTTCGCAGAGTCTAATGATTGCAAGTTATTCCCGTGAATTTGCAATATTACTGGCTTTGTAACTTCGCCACAAACATGCAAAACGTACGTCGACTTTGCAGAATTCCACGCAACAGCAGCCACGCGATCCGAAGGCTTCATTTCGGTGTGTGGAGCCTCACTTTTCGGCAAAATTTGCAACGTTGCCTGCGAGTCACCATCAACGCCTTTTAGCGCTACTGTAACGTTATTAGACGGCTCAAAGCTCTCAAAAAACTCGGAGATTCGCTCAACTGGCGTATATCGCCAATCTTCCTGCTTTCTAGTTGGAATCGCAAAATCTTGCACGTTAAAAGAGCGCACGGATTTATCTGCACTAGAAGGCATCGCAGCAGGAACAGCATAAGGATCGTTAGGGTCTGCTACAGGAATATTAATTTCTTTTTCCGTCATTTTATTGCCTAAATTATCGCTCAAATTATCGCTCAAATTCTTTTTCAAATCTTCGCTCATCACCCCACGGATCCTTCCATTTGCAATTCCACAAGACGATTAAGCTCCAAAGCATACTCCATAGGCAACTGGCGACTAATCGGCTCCACAAAGCCGCGCACAATCATTCCCATAGCCTCTTTTTCTTCAAGCCCTCGACTCATCAAGTAGAAAAGCTGATCCTCGGAAACCTTGGAAACAGTGGCCTCGTGAGCCATCGAAACGTTATCTTCGCGCACGTCAACGTGCGGATAAGTGTCGGACCTAGAAAAATCGTCAACAAGCAAAGCGTCGCACACAACCGAAGAGCTAGAGCCGCTCGCTCCCTTAACAATCTTCACAAGACCGCGGTAGGCAGAGCGTCCACCTCCGCGCGAAATCGACTTAGCAACAATCGTAGAACTTGTGTGCGGAGCCAAATGAATCATCTTCGCACCAGTATCTTGGTACTGACCGCGGCCAGCAAAGCTCAAAGACATAGTCTCCGCTTTTGCGTACGGCTCGGCGAGAATACAAGCAGGATACTTCATGGTTGCCTTGGAGCCAATATTTCCATCAACCCACTCCATTGTGCCACCTTCGCGCACGTAGGCTCGCTGAGTTACCAAGTTGTACACGTTATTTGACCAGTTTTGCACGGTTGTGTAGCGCACGCGCGCATGCTTTTCTACAACGATTTCAACGTTTGCAGCGTGAAGCGAATCCGTGGAATAAATCGGAGCTGTGCAACCTTCAACGTAATGCACGTACGATCCTTCGTCTGCAATAATCAAAGTGCGCTCAAACTGACCCATGTTTGGCGTGTTAATGCGGAAGTAAGCCTGAAGAGGAATATCCACATGCACGCCTTTTGGCACGTATACGAACGAGCCGCCACTCCAAGCCGCTGTGTTAAGAGCCGCAAACTTGTTGTCGTCAACTGGAATCACAGTTGCAAAATACTTTTTTACAAGCTCCGGATACTTTTGAACTGCTGTATCCGTATCCACAAAAATCACGCCTTGAGCCGCTAAGTCCTCGCGAATCGAATTGTAAATAACTTCCGACTCGTACTGTGCTGCAACACCTGAAACTAAGCGCTTTTTCTCCGCTTCTGGAATGCCAAGCCTATCGTAAGTTTTGCGAATATCTTCTGGCAAATCATCCCAAGTTTTCGCTTGATCGTGAACTGGGCGCACGTAGTATTTAAAATCGTCTGCGTCAAAACCGCTTAAATCCACACCCCAATCAGGCATCGGCTTTTGCAGAAACGCGCGATAACCTTGCAAACGAAGGTTTAGCATCCACTCTGGCTCGTGTTTGTCGGCAGAAATTGCGCGAACAACCGACTCATCAATACCCTTCTTAGCGGCTTCGCCCGCAGCATCCGAATCGTGCCATCCGTAATTGTACTCACCAAATTCAGCAACAATCTGCTCGTCTTGACGAATTTTCTCTTCGTTTACGCGAGCGCGATCTGCCACATACTGGCTCATTTCAACGTCTGCGGCGCTGGATTCGTTTTGATTCGCTACATTCTTATTCGTCGATACGCTATTCGTCGATACGCTATTCATCAATGCGCTTGATTCAGGCTTATTTGAATCATCAACCACTGTTTTACCCTCCTATCAAGCTTATAAATCGATTATACATTTAGCCACGCGTTGACATTACGTGATTCAAATCACATCTTTTCATTTTCTCCATATATCAATTAAACACAAAGAAAAATACTTTATTTTTTATTGCATTTTTATTAAAATCTTATTTAGAAAGGTGGTAATTTAGATGACAACAAATACAGTGAACATTAATTTCAAGCTAAATGCAGACGATAAACGACTTATGGAAAATGTTTGCCGAGAGCTAGGGCTTTCAATGAGTGCAGCATTCACAATATTTGCTAAGAAAGTTGGAAGAGAACACAGAATACCATTCGAAGTTTCAGCAGATCCGTTTTACAATCCAGAGAATATAAGTCGTCTAAAAAAATCCATAGCACACATGGAAGAAACAGGCGGAACTATACACGAGGTTCCGCTCGATGATTAAAGCCTGGACAGATGAAGCGTGGGAAGACTTTGAGTACTGGTCTAAGCAAGATAAGAAAACTCTTAAGAGAATCCTTCAGCTTCTTAAAGACATTGATCGCAATGGGTACAACGGCATAGGCAAACCAGAACCCCTGAAAGGTGATTTTTCTGGATACTGGAGCAGGCGCATTGATGACTGTAACAGAATAGTTTACCGAATAGATGGAAACATAATGAGAATAGTTCAGTGTGGTTCACATTACGATAGATGATTGTAAAATCTACGCACGAGGGAAGGCTTGCGAGTAGCGCTGCTTAAGAGCCTGAATAGAAACATGCGTGTAGCGTTGGGTTGTATTCAACGAAGAATGCCCTAAAAGCTCTTGAACCTCGCGAAGGTCCGCTCCCCCGTTAAGCATATGCGTTGCAGCACTGTGTCGAAGTGCGTGCGGAGCTACATCTGGCACGTTTGCAGCCGCTGCAGCCGCATGAACAATACTCCTAACAATGCGCTGGTCAATGCGCTTTGCGCGTGCTCCCAAAAACAGCGCTTGCGAGCTTGTTGAGCTTGCAGCTTGCTTTTCTAGAAGCACATTTCGCCCATGCTCAAGCCACTCTTTGCACGCGCTTGCAGCAGGAACGCCAAACGGCACCACGCGCTGCTTGTTTCCTTTACCTGTAACTTTTACAGTGTGATTTTCAAAATCCACATCTTGCACATTAAGACTTGTAAGCTCCCCCACGCGCATGCCAGTTGCGTATAAAAGCTCTAAAATCGCAGCGTTTCTAAGGGCGATTGCATGTTCTTGAGGTGACTTTAGTGGTGACTTTAGTGGCGTATTTTCTTGATGATCGGTTGCTGGCGACTTTTGCGCGCGCGGCTTTTTTTTCGTGCTGCTTTGCTCAGTTGAATCATGCTCAGTTGAATCCTGCGCAAATTCATCCGCACAATCATCTGCAAATTCATCCGCACAATCAAGCAACTTTTGCGCTTGCGCTTCGTCTAAAACCGTAGGAAGCTCATTAGCAATCTTAGGAGTTGCAAGAATTTGCGCAGGATTCGCGCTAATCAAACCAACGTGCGTAGCCCACGCAAAAAAGCCGCGCACAGCTACCACTTTGCGCGCCAAACTCGAGCGCGCGTGATTCTTGTTAAGCCAATACATCCATTGGCGCAAAACACTCGTAGAAACCGCGCGCAAATCGCAAAAACCATTGCGATTGCACCACTCTAAGCATTGCAAAACATCAGCGCTATACGCGCGCAAGGTGGCACTTCCAAGGCCTTTGTTTGCGCGCAAATAGTCAACGTAACGCGCACAGTGGTAGCGTAAGTCGCAAAAGTCGCCAGCAGCCGTTGACAATGCCAAATCATCGTCAAATAATAAATCATTATTATTACGACTGCTAGCCATAGAACCGCCTCGAATCGCCTATATTACAGCAATCAGAAAGATCTAATTACCGCTTTCTCCGCTCGACTTACGCCTTCTATCCAACATATGCCACGCTTTATCTGCAGCAGCAAGCTGAGCCTTACGCTTGCTAGAACCATCCGCCTCACCAAGCAGCTCATCGCCACTTTCGTGCGCCAAAACCGCACGCGCATGGAACACAGGCGCATAATCTGGGCCAGAAACCGACATCCTATATTGCGGCTCGTCAAGCCCCATCTCGTGCGCCAAAACCGTAAGCGAAGTCTTCCAATCCAGCGCAGGGCCTTCCGTAAGAACCTCCGCCAAAGTGTCGTCAATCAAGCGATGTACTACAGCGCGCGCCTCGTCAATGCCATGCTCAACAAAAGTCGCGCCAATAAGCGCCTCAACAATATCGCACAAAATCGAGTCTTTTTGAGCGCCGCCATGCTCCATCTCGCCATGACCCAAAAGAATATACGGTCCAACGTGCAACTTATCTCGCGCAACAGCGCTCAAAGCCCACTCCGAAACAGCCTTAGCGCGGAGCTTAGCCAACTGGCCTTCCGTCATATCTGGGTGAGCAGAAAACAGCGTTTCCGTAGAAACAAGCTCCAAAACAGCGTCTCCCAAAAACTCTAGGCGCTCGTAGTTTTTAGTGCCTGGATGCTCGTGCGAAAAAGATCGATGAGTTAGAGCCTCAACAAGCAAATCTGGCGAAATCGTAGTGCCGAGCGCGCGCAAAAGCTCCTGAGTGGGGTCACCATTTTGCGTATGCCCATCTTGAGTGCGCGCAACGCCAATGCTGCCAGTTCTAGCATTTTCTAGATGATTTGTGTTATTGTATGCGCTATTTTGAACGTCATTTTTGACGCCACTTTGAACGTCATTTTTATCATTACTTTTGACGTCACTTTTTACATCATTCTGAACGTCATAGTGATCTTTTGTATTGTTCCCACTCATATTTTCAACATTATACCGCATACATTGAAGTCGTTGATTTGCGCTATTTGCCACAAAATACTACAAGTTTATGTAGATTACGCTAAGTGCGGTGATGAAAACAACGCAATGCCAAATAAGGAAATGAGTAAATTCCCACATTTGTTTACCAAATAGCACTAAAAGGGAACAAACGCGGGGAAATCGCTCGCGCGTTACAGCGCGCTCACGTCTTCGCCGCGCAGAAGCAGTGCTTCTGCCTCGAGCGGCTCAGCACTCCGAATTGCCTTCGCGCGCTACGCTTTGAATGCGAAGGCAGGTCGTCGCGCCCACATTTGTTTACCAAAACACCAAAAATGGGAACAAACACGGGAAAAACAAAACGCAAAAACAAAAACCCTGCCACCCGTCGATGGCAGGGTTCTCTTAAAATACAACCTACTTGGTGTGCGCAGAGCGAATTGCTTCGCGATACACGCGACCGCGGAAGTTACCGCAGGTTGGGCAAGCCATGTGAGACAACGCTGGCGAACCGCAGTTCGGGCAGGTAATAGTCTGCACGGCAGAAGCCTTCCAATTGGCGCGACGCGAATGAGTATTAGCGCGCGAGGTCTTGTACTTTGGCAGTGCCATAATCTTTCCTCTATTTCGTTCAACCGATTGAGCTTAAGCGTTCTGTATATTACAGCAAGCGCCATACATTATGTAAAAACGAGCTACATAAACTCACATAAATTACGCCGAATGCAGTGGAGATTCAAGGTTTTTCGCACTGAATGAAGCGTATCGTTAGCGCGGTCTAAGCGCGCTAACGTCTTCGCAGCGCAGAAGCAGTGCTTCTGCCTTGAGCTGCTCAGCGCGCCAAATTGCCTTCGCGCGCTACGCTTCAAGCGCTCCTGCAGGTTGGCGCGCGCAGCTATTAGTAGCCGCTCGGCTGATTTGGCATGTAAAGTCCACTGGACTTTACATTTGAGCCAAATCACGCTTTGAAGGAGCTTGAAATGCGTTATGCAATTTCAAGCTCAGTCAAAGCGCAAATCAGCCGCGATTTTGCGAGTTTTCAAGCTTTTCCTTAAGACCTTCAAGCGCCGCAAAACGAATATCCGTAACGTCGTGATGATGCTCTGGATGCTCATTCAGATTCTCTCCGCACTGAGAGCAAAGACCCTTGCAATTTGGCTCACACAAAGGCTTAAGTGGCAACTCGCTAACCATTGTGTCTCGAATCAGCGCCTCAATGTCGGCAAAATCGCCACCACCAACCAGCGGATACACATTTCCAGAATCGTCGCCTTCGTCCCAAATATCAGCATCTTCTAAATCATCATTAGAGTTATTAGAGTTATTGAAACGCGCGCCGCCATTTGCACTCTTGCCGCCTTTGCCGCTTTCCACGCGCGCAAAAAACGCGCACACATCAACAGGCCAATCCCTATGCAACGGCATCAAGCATCGCGAGCACTCTGCATGCACTCGCGCCGTAATCGTGCCCTGGAACATAAGCCCGTCCACTACGGAATCAAAGCTGCCGTCTACCGTAACATCGCTCCCTGGCTGCACGCCAATAACGCTGTCTCCAATGCCCTCTGGCGCTGGAAAAGCGCGATGCAACTGCATGCTACTTCCTGCACGCGCCGCCATTTGCGCAACTGGAACCGCCCACAAAGACTGGGAGGGATGCGATGTCATTTTAATTCCTTTCGTCGTCGCTTCTTTCACTGCTTTCGCTGTTAAATTCGTCATCTATCTTACTCGCAGCCTGATTTTGCACATGTGCAGCTGCGCGTCTACGCTCTTCCAAAACACGCTGACCCGCTTGAACGTCTTGCTCAAGCTTATCTAATTGCTGCTTTAAGCCTTCCATAACTGTGGAACTGTACTGATCCGCACCGCGAGTAAGCTTTTCGGCCTTTGCTTGCGCATTGCTTACAATCTCGCGCGCTTGATTCTTTGCAATCGCAACAACATTTTCTTGACCTGCCAAGAATCTGGCTCGCTCCTGAGCTTCCTCAACCATTTGCGCAGCCTGACTTTGAGCCGAACTTACAACAGAATTTGCTTGAGCTTGAGCCGTTCGCAAACGCCTCTCTGCCTCTCGCATTAACGCACTAGCGCGCTCCAGCTGAACTGGAAGCATGTCTTTTAGCCTAGACAAATAATCGCCAAACTCTTCGCGATCCACCTTTGCCATTCCAGCAGCAAAAAGCACTCCCTTTGCGCTATTTAACGCCGTTTCCATCGTGTCGATTATGTCGTACACGGTAGTGAACTCTTCGCGCGACTTTGTGCGTACTTCTTCACTAACAGTTTGCGGATCCGCTGCCTTAAACACGTTTTCTTCTTCGTCGTCAAACGCTATTGCACCGCCGTCTTCGCGCTCGCGCAAATCTGGCATTGGGAACAAGTTTTGCGCACTATCGCCAGCAACCGCAGAATTGGCAGCCTCATCGCCAGCAACCGCAGAATCGACAGCCGCATCATCATTATCCTTACTTGCCGCAGGCACAGCATCGTAAGCTTCAAAAGCAGCACTAGGCGAATCGTCGTTGTTTGCAATCACTGGATTTAATGGCAACTTTTGGCTGCGATTTGCCGATACTTGGCTTTCCATTGTGTCGTCTTCGTTTTCGCTCATTTTCGCTCCTTCGCTAAGTAGCTGCTCTCTTATCTCTTAACAATCTTATTGTACGTATTTTAGTACGTATTTATTTAGTACGTATTTATTTTAGTAATATTGTACTTATTTCGGTGATATTTAACTTGCCATTATAATATTTCGCTAATTTTATGATTACGATATTGCATTTGTTTTAGAAAAAACGCTTTGCAAAAGTGGAATCACATTATTGGGCACCATTCCCGAAACATCGCCACCATGACGAGCCACATCTTTTACAACAGAGCTAGAAACATGCTCCAAAATAGGATCCGCTGGCAAAAACATGGTTTCAATGCCAGCCAGCTTGCGATTAACCAGCGCCATTCCAAGCTCCGCCTCGTAGTCGCCATTTTGGCGCAATCCCTTAACGATTACGGTTGCTCCGACTTTTTTGCAATAATCTGTAATAAGACCATCTGTAGAAGAAACAACTATTTTACACGCTGGCGATTTAGCAGCACCGCGCAAAGGTGGCGCAAACTCTCCGATTGGCGAATCGTCTTTTAAGTCTTCCAACGCTTTGCGAATAATATCCACGCGCTCCGACTCGGAAAACATGGGCGTTTTGGCCGCATTAACCGCCACTAAAACATGCACTTCGTTAAAAAGATGCGTACAACGTTGTATCACGTCTAAGTGTCCGGCTGTAACGGGATCGTAGGAGCCTGGGCAAACAGCTATAGTCATGCTTTTAGGTTACCACGAATCTGCCACGAGCTAGACACTATCTATACAGGAATCGGTCACGAGCCGACACAATCACACTACAGATTCGTTATATTTGTCTCGCTCATGAGACATTTGTAACATTTTTAACCTAAATTCGTTATATTTGCATCATTGATGAGACAAATCTAACAAATCTGAGATGAAGCACTTGGCAGATGTATCTCTCGCGCAATTGTTGCGATTATGGCTTATGCTTGTATAAACATAAATCGCAAGCAATAAAACATGATTTATGCAACATGATTTATGTGAAAAGGATTTGTACGAAAGGGACGCAATGACGTTTTCAAATGATTCGTTTTCAAATGATTCAAAATATAGCGAAACTTCAAACAATGCTAATTTGAACACTGTTATGGAAGACGATTCACAAAGCCTCCCAGATTCTGGGTCTAGCACAAGCACAAGCGTGCTCGAAAAGCCAGAAGTAGACGAATCCGCAAAAATGGACGATGGCGGCGACGCAGACCGCTTTGCACACTACGTTTCCAAAGATCGCGTAATCGAATCGCGCTTGACTGGCCGCCCTGTTGTGGCGCTGTGCGGAAAAGTGTGGATTCCAAAGCGCGAAGCAAACGACTACCCTGTTTGCCCAGAGTGCAAAAAAATCTACGAAGAGATGAACAATCTGGGCTTTTAGAGTAACTCAAATCAAAGCTGATTTTAGAAGCTAGCCTAAGCTAGCCTAAGCTAGCCTAAGCCAGCCTAAGCCAGCCTAAGCCAGCCTAACTAGCCTAACTAACCTAACTAGCCTAAAACGTTGATTTCTGTAGGAATCGCAGGATCGCCACGCATTAGACTTTGAGCAGAAATCGGAAGTCGGCTAAGCGCTTTGGCACAATAATCTTGTGCTCGCATAATCGCGTCATGCCCCATAAACTCCGTGTTAAATTCGCCATTTTGCACATAGTCAACTAGCAAATCTTCCCAAGAATCTTGCGGCTTAAACGTCGCTAGCGCGCTCTCCGAACCAGAAATTACGTGTTCGCAGTCAGCCACGCCATTGCCAGCAGCACCGCCATTCGCACCGCCACTAAAATCGTAGGAACGATATGCAAGCTTGCGCCCTGGAACAGTCGCCTTATTTTTAGACTTCTTAGCAACAGGTTGCATAACGCCATCCGCGCCCTCGCGCTCTGTAAGCTTATAAACCATTGCGCAAGTAGGCGCACCCGAACCTGTAACAAGCATTGTGCCAATGCCGTAGGAATCGACTGGCGCGTTTTGCAAAGATGCAAGAGCATACTCGTCCAAATCGTTAGTAACCGTGATTTTAGTGTTTTTAGCGCCCAACGCATCGAGCTGCGCGCGCACGCGACGAGCCATAACGCACAAATCTCCCGAATCAATGCGCACGCCGCCAAGATCTGCGCCAGCAACTTGAACGGCGGTTTTAACAGCCTCTTCCACGTTGTACGTGTCTACAAGCAGCGTTGTGCCTTTGCCGAGCGCTTCAATTTGCGACTCAAAGGCTGCGCGCTCCGAATCATGCACAAGAGTAAAGCAATGCGCAGCCGTTCCAATCGCCTTAAGCCCGTAAAGCTTTGCCGCAAGCAAGTTTGCAGTGCCCTTAAAACCGCCAATTACCGCCGCGCGAGAGGCAGCCACTGCCGACCACTCGTTTGTGCGCCTGCCGCCCATATCCATACACGGCCTTCCAGCAGATGCGGAAACCATGCGTGCGGCGGCGCTCGCCACTGCGCAATCGTAGTTAAGCACGGAAAGCAGCAGCGTTTCTAGCAATGTGCATTCGCCAAAAGTGCCTTCAACTTGCAGAATCGGCGAATCTGGGAAGAACATTTCACCTTCCCTGTAACCGCGAATTTTGCCGCTAAAGTGGTAGTTTTCTAGCCATTTAATGGTGTCTTTGCTTACGATTTTGCGGTCTTGTAAAAATCGCAAATCCTCGTCGCTAAAGTGGAATCGCGCTAGCTCCTCTAAAATTCTGCCTGTGCCTGCCACCACTCCGTAGCGGCGACCTTGCGGAAGGTGTCGCGCAAAAATCTCAAAAACGCATTTTCGGTCTGCTGTTCCGTCTTTTAGCGCCGCGTCGAGCATTGTGTACTCGTACATGTCGGTCATGAGTACGGAAGAGCTTGCGTAGGATTTTACGTCAGACTTTACTTCAGACTTTGAGAAATCAAAAGAATCAATCATTTTCAATCCTTTCTTGCGATTTTAGTAATCAAAATTAAAGCGCGGTTACTTGCGACTTCTATCTGCGACTTTTACCTGCAGACAATCATAGTCCTATGCCTATCTACGCATTTTGCGCGACGAAAACGTTAGCGCGGAGTTATTAGCTAAACATATAATTGAGATTATGCTTGAAAATACGAACAGAACTCTTACATCCGCAGCCGCGCGATTGCGCTTATATAACACAGCAACGCACAACACTAGCGAGTTTACAACCGTTACTCCTGGTCACGTTGGAATGTACGTGTGTGGTGCAACTGTGCAAAGCTCGCCGCACATAGGCCATATTCGCGCAGCAATCGCCTTTGATATTGTAAGACGATGGCTTTTACGCCTTGGCTACAGTGTTACTTTTGTTAGAAACGTTACAGATATAGACGATAAAATCATCAAAAAAGCTAGTGAAAATGGCCAAACATGGTGGCAGCGCGCGTACATTTACGAGCGCGAATTCACTAAAGCTTACGATACGCTTGGCGTTATGCCGCCAACTGTGGAGCCGCGCGCAACTGGTCACATAAACGACATGGTGGAACTTATACAGCGCCTTATTGATCGCGGACACGCTTACGCAATAACAGACGCAAATGGCAATCCTACTGGAAACGTGTATTTTAGTGTTCCAAGTTGGAAAGATTACGGCGCGCTAACGCATCAAAATGGCAATTCAGATAGCAGCAATGAAGCCAGCAAAGCCGACAAATACAATCCGATTGACCCTGCCGACGCAAGCCCAGATAAGCACGATGCTCGCGATTTTGCACTTTGGAAAGCACCTTGCGATTTTGACCAAAAAGACGCGCGCTGGAATACGCCGTTTGGAGCAGGCCGACCAGGATGGCACATTGAATGCTCCGCAATGAGTCACCGCTATCTTGGTGATTCTTTCGACATTCATGGCGGCGGACTAGACTTGCGCTTCCCACACCACGAGAATGAGATGGCACAAACACTTGCTGCCGGCTGGAAAAGCGCAAACGTGTGGATGCATTCCGCTTGGGTTACATCTAAAGGCGAAAAAATGAGCAAATCCCTTGGAAATGGCCTTTCGGTTCCATCTGTTTTGGCTCAAAAATCCGCGTGGGTTGTGCGATACGCGCTAGGCGGCGTGCAATATCGCGCAATGCTTGAGTGGTCGGATCAATCTTTGAACGAAGCGCAATCTGCTTATGATCGCATATCTAACTTCCTCGAGCGCGCTGGCCGCGTAATCGAAAATCAGCCAGATTATGCGGAAGTTCAAAGTGTTGATGCGGATAATCTTCCAGAAGATTTTACTAAAGCTATGAACGACGATATTAACGTTTCGGGCGCGTTGGCTGCGATTTTTACTGCGATTCGCTCTGGTAACGCGCTTTTGGACGACTATGCGCAAAATCAAGATAACAGTCAAAACGATAGCATTAAAAGCCTTCTTAAGACTTGTGTTTTGCAAGTTCGTGCAATGCTAGACACGCTTGGATTAGACCCTTACTCTCCACAATGGCGCAGCAACGCGCAAAAATCGCAAGATTTGGGTACGAATGCGAATGATGGCGCAAGCGCAGAACACAAGGCTCTTGAATCTTTGATTACAAATCAGCTGGAACAAAGAGCGATTGCGCGCGCGGCTAAGGATTTTGCACGAGCAGACGCGATTCGCGACTCTTTAACTGCCGCTGGAGTTGTAATCGAAGATTCCGCACAAGGGTCATCGTGGCATTTGTCTTAAACAAAAGCAACATAACAAAACGTTCCAAACAACCTGTAGAATAGAGCAATTATGGCAGCATTTAGTTCGTTAACAGAAAGACTTTCTGGCGCATTCAAGCACTTGCGCAGAAAAGGCAAACTCTCCGATTCCGACATAGACGGCACAATTCGCGAAATACGCCGCGCGCTTTTAGACGCAGACGTAGCTCTAGACGTTGTGCGATCTTTTACAGCTAAAATCCGCGAGCGCGCACTTGGCGAAGAAGTTTCTAGCGCACTAAATCCTGCACAACAGGTTGTGCGAATTGTAAACGACGAGCTTACAAACGTTTTGGGCGCAGGCGTTGAGCGACCGCTGAATTTTGCAAAATACCCCCCAACCGTAATCATGCTTGCTGGTTTGCAAGGCGCTGGTAAAACAACGCTCGCAGGAAAATTGGGCTACTGGCTTAAGGATTCTGGGCATACGCCTTTGCTTGTTGCGGCGGATTTGCAGCGCCCTAACGCCGTTACTCAGCTTGAGGTTGTTGCAGAGCGCGCAGGCGTGGCGATTTTTGCGCCAGAGCGAGGCGTGCAAAGTGATGGCGGCAGCGAAGTTGTTTCGGCTGGTTTAGCAACTGGAGACCCTGTTAAGGTTGCACGAGATTCCATCGACTACGCGCGCGCAAAAATGTACGACACGGTTATTATCGATACCGCTGGTCGCCTTGGCGTGGACGATGCTCTTATGCAGCAGGCGCGCGAAATTCGCGATGCTGTTAATCCGCAAGAAATCCTGTTTGTTATAGACGCCATGATTGGTCAGGATGCTGTTCGCACGGCTCAAGCGTTTAATGAGGGCGTTGACTTTACGGGCGTTGTGCTTTCTAAGTTAGATGGCGATGCGCGAGGCGGCGCTGCACTATCTGTTGCAAGCGTTACAGGCAAGCCGATTTTGTTCGCTTCTACTGGCGAAGGTTTGAAGGATTTTGAGATTTTCCACCCAGATAGAATGGCCTCCAGAATCCTCGACATGGGCGATATTCTAACGCTTATTGAGAATGCGCAAAAGCAGTTTGACGAGGAAGAGTCTAGAAAAGCGGCCGCCAAAATATCTGAAGGAACTTTTGGACTAGATGACTTTTTGGATCAGCTTCAGCAGGTTAAAAAGCTTGGTTCTATGAAGAAAATTCTTGGTATGATGCCTGGAATGGCGGCGCACAGGCAGGAGCTTGAGCAGTTTGACGACCGCGAGATAGACCGCACAGAGGCGATTATTCGCTCGATGACGCCTAAGGAGCGCAAAGACACCAAGATTATTGATGGTTCTAGGCGCGCGCGAATCGCAGCTGGCGCGGGCGTTTCAGTTTCCGCGGTGAATGCGCTTTTGCAACGCTTTGAGCAAGCAGCTAAGATGATGAAGCGCATGAGCAATGGCGGCGGCGCAGGAATGCCTGGAATGGGCGGAATTCCTGGGTTTGGCGGCGGCGCTGGAAAGTCCAAGCGTAAAGACAAAAAGAGCAAGAAGAAGAGCGGAAAGTCTGGCAATCCTATGCGCCGCGAGGCCGAAGAGCGCGCTCTCAGAGACCGCTTGTCTGGAAATTCTTCTGCAAGTAGTGCGAATGATGGCGATGACGCTGGCGAGTCTGCCTTTATGAAGAAGAAGCAGGATTTGCCTAATAATTTGCAAGAAAATCTTCAAAATCTTATGAGTGGCGAAGGTGATTTTGCTGGCGGAATGCCTGATTTGCCGCCTAATTTGGGTGGCGGACTCGCAGGACTTTTCGGCAGATAATGCAAATAATGCGAATAATGCAGATAACCAGTAGATGATTTACTCGATTTTACTTGCGATTTTACTTATTTCGCTTGTTTTGCTTCTAGTTTGGCAGCTGCTTAGGTGGCTGCCAGCTGGAGCGGATAAGCTAAAACCGCTGCCCTATGTTATTGCGCTGCTGCCGACTACTCCGTTTTGCGCAGGTTTTGGGCTAATCGCCAGCGCTGTGGCTGCAGTTGCAACACGCTCGCAAAATGAATTTTATAAATATTACGTATTTTTGTGCGTTGCATATGCACTGTTATTATTAATCTCTTTGAAATCGTATACGCCGTATTTTGCAAGAAGATTGATGCGAATAAAACAGGAAAAATCGCCAGAATCATCACCAGAAAAATCGCAGGAAAAATCACTAGAAATCCGCGTTATGACGCTTAATTGCAGATATGGCCGCGCAAACGCAAGTCAAATAATAAAACTCGCAAAAACGCATAAAATCGACACGATTCTTTTACAAGAAGTGAGCGAAAAACTTGTAAAAAACCTTGAAAAACTTGGGATTAGGCGCGATTTTGCGAATATGCAATTGGGAAATACAAACAACCACGAAAATGGCGGATTTAACGCGATTTATACGCGACTAAGCAATATTAAGGAATCTTTTGGCAAGTCGATTAAGATTGATGCAGCAAACGTGCCAATTGTTACGGCGGTTGCTTGCGACTCGTCTTTGGCGGATTTCGACTCATCCGCGGAAAATCTTCTAATAACATTCGCCTCAGCGCATCCAAAATCGCCTATGCGCGGATGTGCGGCTTGGAGCAGCGGAATAATGGCGCTTGCAAAAATCGGCGAGAATCACAATAAAAGCAACGTCAAAAAAGTCACAATAATCGGCGGAGACTTAAACTCTACTCCAGACCACCCAAGCTTTAGAGCGCTACTAAAATCAGGATTTTTAGACGCATCAATGCAAATTGGAAAGCGACTAAAAACATGGCCAACGTGGCAAAAATGGCCGAATCTTGCGCTTGACCATGTGCTAGTAAAGTCAACAGGATGCAACGCTATAGCCACAGAGCAACGCGCGATTCGCGTGGACGGCAGCGACCACTTTGCGCTAATCGTTTGCGTTTCGCTCCCCCTCTAGCTCAGCGTAATCTTCCGCACTTTGTAGCTCTAAACAGCATGTAGAGCTACAAACTCGGGAAAACCTTACGCTTTATGTAGTGCGTTTGTATCAAAAAACACCGAAATTCGGTACAAACGCACTACATGGCAGGTCCTGCCGTTCGCGCGGTCTAAGCGCGCGAACGTCTTCGCTTGCGTTGAAAGCACACCGTGCTTTCAACCTTAAGCAAGCTCAGCGCTCCAAATTGCCTTCTCGCGCTACGCTTTAAGCTCGAAGGCAGATTGGCGCGCCTGCGAGGAGAGAAATACTCAAACCTCGCGCAACGCTAAGTAGGGAAAAGACGCCAGCCTCTTAGCCCGAGTTTGTAGCTCAACACGCCAGTTTGAGCAACATTATTGGCAAAATGCTTAGTCCACGCAATCAGTCATAATAGAAAAGTTATTCGCGTGAATCGAAGCCCTCTTATCGACCACGCGAGGAACAGTGGAACTCGCAAGGAGTGCCCCACACCCGAGCGAAATTCTACGACTCTAGTTATAAGGAGAGCCATTTTGGCAACCAAGATTCGTCTTAAGAGATTGGGCAAGAAGTTCTACGCCTTCTATCGCGTTGTAATTTCTGATTCGCGCAACAAGCGTAACGGCAAGTCCATCGAAGAGATCGGCATCTACGATCCAAACAAGCAGCCATCTTTGATTCAGATTAAGTCTGATCGCGCACAGTACTGGCTTGGCGTTGGCGCACAGCCAACCGAACCAGTGTTGAAGCTGCTAAAGATTACTGGCGATTGGCAGAAGTTTAAGGGTCTTGACGGTGCAGAAGGCACGTTGAAGACTTCTGAGGCTGGCCCAGATGCTCAGGCTCGCGTTGAGGCTGTAGAAGCCGAAGCTCAGAAGCTTAAGGCCGCTAAGAGCGAGGCCGCTGCAAAGGCTCAGGCTGCTGCAGAAGCCGCTAAGAACGAAGCCGAAGAAGCCACTGAAGAAGCTCCAGCAGCAGATGCTGAAGCCGAGGAAAAGGCTGAGTAATTATGCTGGCTCAAGCTGTGGAACATCTCATTAAAAACATTGTGGATTTTCCAGATGACGTATCCGTGCGTTCTCATTCAAACGCTCGCGGCGAACTTTTGCGCGTGCGCGTAAATCCAGAAGACATCGGTCGCGTTATTGGAAGAAACGGTCGTACCGCCAATGCTATTCGTATTGTTGTGCAGGCTCTAAGCCATCGCAACGTGCGCGTAGACATTATGGACGTACGTAAGTGAGATTGAACGTGGCTAAAAACCAACTTTTTGACAACCCTCAGCAAGGTGCAAACACCCTACTGAGGGTTTGTCGTATTGGAAAAGCGCAAGGATTAAAAGGCGAAGTCACGGTTCAAATCTTTACCGACGAACCTTATAATCGCTTTGAACCAGGCAATGTGCTTTACACGCAAGATGGCGAGCGCGAGTTTACAATCGAAGCTTCTCGCACTTTCAAAAACCGCTGGATTCTACTTTTTGAACAAAGCCTAAACCGTAACGACGCAGAGGCATTAAACGGCTTTGAGCTTTACACTAAAGCTCAAAGCGCGGAAGAATTAGAGCAAGAAAACGCCTGGTACATTAAGGATTTAGTAGGCCTTAGCGCGCGCATTTGTAAGAATAATTCACTTGGTGTTGCTCCTCGCGAAATCGGCAAAGTCGTAGACGTTGTGGACGGCGCTCAGTCGCTGCTTAAAATCCGCCTTTTGGAGCCAGTTGGCGATGATAAAATTGCGCTAGTTCCTTTTGTTCAAGCGCTTGTTCCAGAAGTAAATCTTAAAGACGAATATTTAACTTTAGACCCTCCAGGCGGCTTAATCCCTGGGCTTTAATGCGCAGGATTTAAGCTTAAGGCTTATAAAAATGCAAATCGACATAATCTCCGTATTTCCAGAATATTTTCGCATGCTTGATTTAAGCTTGCTCGGCAAAGCGCAAGATAATGGCCTGCTTAAAATCAACGCGTACAATCTTAGAAGATGGACGCACGACGTTCATCAATCGGTTGACGATACACCAGTTGGCGGCGGCGCTGGAATGGTGATGAAGCCCGAAGTGTGGTCGGAGTGCCTGGATGAGCTGCTTTTTAGTGGCAATAATATCGCAGATAACAGCGGCGATGGCTGCAACGTCTGCGACGACAATAACTGCATCGCAAATAATAGCGTTGATAACGGCACAATTCTAATCTTCCCAAATCCTTCTGCACCACTGTTTTCGCAAAAAGACGCAACGCAATTAGCAAACGCAAAGCGACTCGTGTTTGGATGTGGCCGCTACGAAGGCTACGACGCGCGAATCCCAGAATACTACAAATCGCGCGGCTTAGATGTGCGCGAGTACTCTATTGGCGACTACGTTCTTAACGGCGGCGAAGTTGCTGTTAGCGTTATGGTAGAGGCCATTACGCGCTTGATTCCAGGCTTTATGGGTAACCCTGAGTCGATTGTGGAAGAGTCGTATACGGGCGCGGACGCGATTCTTGAGCATCACCAGTACACGCGTCCAACAACTTGGCGCGGCATTAGTGTGCCTGCGATTCTTACTTCGGGCGACCACGCTAAAGTGGATCGATTCCGTAGAGACGATGCATTGGAGCGCACAAGTCAAATTAGACCAGATTTGATTGAAAAACTTGATTGCAAGTCGCTTAGTAAGCAGGATAGAAAAACGCTGATTAGCCTTGGATGGGAGGTTTCTGGCGATTCGCCAAAGCGCCTATAAATCTAGCTATCGCTAGCGCATTTCCTTGTTTGGTGTGTAGGAGGGCTGGGTGTTTCTTGTCTCACAACGCTCCGCCTCTTACGTGTAGTCTGTTGTTGCGGTTGTTCCGATTTGGCTTTGATTTTGTTTTTGGTTGAAGTTTGTTTGTAGGGTGAGTCATTGGATTGTTTGGTATCGGCTGCCGCTCTTATACTGTTCGACCAAGAATCACCCAGCCCTCTTGCATGCTAAAACTTTTGCGTATCGCTAGTCGCCTGAGATTCTCGATTTTTCTTGCTCTCTCGGCGAGTCACCACCTTCGGCGCTGAGGCTCACCTCTTTCGCGGCGAAAAATCTCGAATCTCTACCTAGCTTGGCAAATCTTTAAACGCAAATAAAGGTCAACGCGTAGCTTGAATAAACATAACGGCAGTCTCGCCATAGTTTCGCGTGTCGAAAATCTCCCACCCCGCGCAAATCTTAGGAGCAACGCTGCGCGCGCTACGCTCCAAAACAATCAACGTATCTGCAGCAGCGCTCACAACTCCCCTATTAACCATGTTTTCAATCAAAAGCTCAACTTGTGCCGTCTCCAACGCGTACGGCGGATCTATAAACACCAAATCGAAAGCCTCGCCGCTGTAGTCTTGCACAAACTGCTCCGCACGCTTTTTATTTACGCGCACGCTTAAATCCTGGCTCCACGCGCTTTGACTTTCTAGCACTTTAACGGTTTTTGCAATTAGTGCCGCCGCAGCCGCGTTAGCCTCTACACACACCAGCTCGTTTGCACCCCTAGAAATCGCCTCTACACCCAACGCCGCGGTTCCAGCAAATAAGTCGAGTACGCGCGCTCCCCCGCACACTCCCCACGAGTCAAGTCTAGAAAAAATCGCCTCTTTTGTGCGGTCTGTTGTTGGTCTTGTACATGACTTTGCGGCGCATAATGGCGTGCCTTTAAATCTTCCTGCAATTACGTGCATATTTTAAGCATATCATTTTAATTTATTTTGCCTTATGCATCTTTTTTACTTGTGTCAAATTTTATCCTTGTTAAAATTGTATTGGTCATTTGTTTATTAACATCAACAAATGTTGCTTAGCACTGGTTTCTGGCGATTTATCCCAAACTACGCTAAACAATGAAGTTTGCTAAAAAGCCTAAGCATAAAATATCTAAATCCCAAATACAACTGACATACAACTAAACAACTAAGGAGCAGCAATGACTTCAATCATTTTAGATTGCGACCCTGGCCACGACGACGCGATGGCAATTCTTCTAGCGCTTGGCAACCCAAACATTGATTTGATTGGCGTAACAACAGTCGGCGGTAATCAAAGCCTCGAAAAAGTTACGTACAACGCGCGAGCAACGCTAGAAATGGCTCACGCAACAAACATTCCAGTTCACGCAGGATGCGATCGCCCAATGATTCGCCCGCTAGAAGTGGCTGCATCCATTCATGGCGAAACTGGCCTAGACGGAGTAACTCTCCCAAAGCCAACTCGCCCATTAGACGAAGGCCACGCAGTAAACTGGATTATCAACACGATTATGAACAGCGAGCCAGGCACGATTACACTTGTTCCAACTGGCCCACTTACAAACATTGCAATGGCTGCGCGAATGGAGCCGCGAATCGTTAGCCGCGTTAAGGAAGTTGTGCTTATGGGCGGCGGCTACCACGTTGGAAATTGGAGCGCGGTCGCAGAATTTAACATTAAGGTAGATCCTGAAGCCGCTCACGTTGTGTTTAATGAAGATTGGCCTATTACAATGGTTGGTCTTGATTTAACGCACCAAGCACTTTGCACACCGCAAGTACAAGCTAAAATCGACGCAATCGGCACACCTCTTTCTGCGTTTGCAAGCGGCTTGATGGACTTCTTCCGCAAAACATACCAAAACAATCAAGATTTTATTGACCCACCTGTGCACGATCCTTGCACGGTTGCGTACTTGATTGACCACAGTGTTGTACAAACTCGCAGATGCCCTCTAGACGTTGAAATTAAAGGCGATTTAACACTTGGAATGACGGTTGCAGACTTGCGCGGACCAGAGCCATCCGCAAGCGAATGCCACACGCAAGTGGCCACTAAGCTTGACTTTAACAAGTTCTGGGATTTGATTATCGACGCTCTAAAGCGAATCGATGGAATCAAATAAGTCAAGTAAGTCAAATAAACCAAATAGTCAAACAATATACATCAAACAAATAAATAAAAGATAATAGAGAAAATCCCTAACAAGAGAAGATCCCTAATAACCAAACAATATATAGGAGTTATTATGACTGAGGTTTCATCTCCAGCTCCACACATGTTAGACAAGGGCGGACGCTCAATCGTAGCACTTATGACCGCACTTCTAGTGGCCATTTTTGCGTTCCAGCTAAACGCATCCATGCTCTCCCCAGCACTCGCCACTATGACACACGAGCTTAAAACAACGGATACGCAAATCGCGCTAACACAAACCGTGTTCTTTACTGCAGCAGCGCTGTTTTCGCTATTCCTACCTCGCTTGGCAGACCTTGTTGGCCGCAAAAAAGTACTTACAGGCATTCTGATTTCAACCATTTTAGGATGCGTGATTAGCGCCATTGCACCAAATGTTACGGTTCTTATGATTGGCCGAATCCTTCAAGGCGCAAGCGGTCCAGTTGTGCCAATGTGCTTGATTATGCTGCGCGTGCGCGTTAGCGAAGAAAAGCGTTACGCAAAGTTGATGGCAATTTTAACGTCTGTAAATGGCGGAATTGCAGGCGTTGACGCACTTGCAGGCGGCTGGCTCGCAGGCAACTTTGGATTTAGATCCGTGTTTTGTACAATGGCTGTAATCGGCGTGATTGCAGTTCTTTTGGTTATATTCCAGACTGAAGAATCGCACGCGCAAGACACTCCTAAGATGGATTGGGTTGGTGTTGTAACGCTTGGCATCGCGTTCTTGGCTGCATATCTTGCGATTAACGAAATCGGCAAGCTTGCTAGCGCCAACTTGACTCTTGTTGCAGTTCTTGTAGTTCTTGCAATCGTTTTCTTTGTAATCTTCTGGAACGTAGAGGGCAAAAACTCCGCTCCGCTTGTTTCTACAAAATATATGAGCCAACGCCGCACTTGGGGATTGCTTTCTTGCACGCTTCTTACAATGACGGGCGTTTTTGCAATCATGAATGGCGTTGTTCCACAGCTTGCACAAGATGTTAAGTCTGGAGCTGCAATGAGCGCAAGTGTGGTTAGCTTTGCAACTCTTACACCTTACGCAATCATTGGCTTTGTGTTTGGTCCTGTTGCTGGCATGCTTGCTGCAAAGTTTGGATACCAACTCGTTTTGCGCGCTGGAATCCTTGTAAGCGTTCTTGGCGTTGTATTTGGAATGTACGTTGCTGAAATGCCTTCTGTTTGCGCTCTTGTAGTGCTTTCTTTGTGGCTTGGAATTAGCTACGCAGGTGTTGCAAACATTATGCTTAACGGCCTTGGAATTGTGCTTTCTCCTAAAGATAATCCTGGATATTTGCCTGGCATGAATGCTGGCGCGTTTAACCTTGGTGCAGGATTGAGCTTTGCGATTCTTTACGCTGTTATGACCAATTTTGCGCAGAACGCTGGAGCCACAACTGGCTACGTTGCTTCGATGATTGCTGGAATCGTGCTGCTTGCTCTCGCGTTTGCATGCTCGTTCTTGATTCCTAAGCCAGAAGATTGCGACTGATAAGCGCTTAGACTGCGCTTGCTCAGGCAGGTAAAATCGCTCGCGAGTTACAGCACAGTGTAGCGCGCGAGCGATTTTCCGCTTTTTGTACGTGTTTTAGGTCAAATTTGGTACAAAATGCGGAAGATTTTTCCCGAGTTTGTACCATTTTTTGGTGGAATGTGGTACAAAAAGCGTCACATCGTTCGCGCGCTCTAAGCGAATGCAGGTCGGAGCGAGTATCACGCACGCTCATGAATGCTTTGCATACGCTCCTCAACAAGCTCTGGCGTCATCGCCTCGTGCACCGCTTCAACAGACTCCATGTTAAGCGCAGCAGCAGCAACCGCAAATCGCCCAGTCTTAGAATTGTCAAAGTGGTTGTATCGCGCGTAAATCAAAGCAGCAGTCGCAGTATCGCTAGAACCGTTGTCGTTGCCAACAGCCTTAGCGCCTTCGGATCCGTTTCCTCTAGAAACAATCATTCTTTGAACGCGCCGCAAAGGAACAGGGTAAAATGCAATTCCTTCCCCAAGAATTCCATACGCAACGCCTTCTCGCCCAGAATTAACAAACACGCGCTTTACTCCGCGCTTAAGCAGCGCCTTTGCGCATTGAACGGCTGACCTTTCGTCTACAGCGCAAATTCCAGTAAGCGCTTGCGATTCTGCAGTGTCTAAGACAAGAGTATCAATGCAATTTAGGCGCGAAAGTATTCTCGGCGCTTTTGCATCCGTTATTGCGCGCACCATAATCGGCTTCTTGTAGTTATCGCACACCCATTCAAACGACTTTTGCGAAATGTTGGTGTCGAGCGCAACAATATCTGCGTTTTCTATGATTGATATTCTTTCACGCAAAAAGTCTGGCGTCATGTAATCGTAGATACTCATGTCATCTAGCGCCAAAAGCCTTTGACCAGAAGCGTCTCCAACGTACATGTAAGATGCTGTCATTGCGTCTGGCAGCTGCTTTGAGTAGCCTATGTCTAGTCCGTTTACAGATGCGTCGATTTTGAACAGTTCGCCATTATGGTCGCCTCCGTACACAGAGACCAGACTTGCGCGCGTGTTCATCCTCTCTAAAGCAACTGCGATATTTCGCCCAACTCCGCCAAGCGCATACCGCACTTTTGCAGCGTTCGACGTGTAGTCCATAAGGTCTCCGCACGCAATTCCCAAAACGTCCATGCTTATTCCACCAATTACTGTTACGTAGCTTGGTGGAGTAACAATGTAACCTTTTCCTCTAAGGTATCCCTTGCGAATCAAATTAGAAATGTGCGCGGCCACGCCCGATCTTGTAATACCAGCTAAATCTGCAAGCTCCTGCTGACTAATCATAGGATTCTGCTGAATCCACGACAATATTTGTTGTTCGCGTTCAGTCATCTTTGCCTCGTCTCTCGCGTTTTTACCTTATATCTCTAGAATATTCAAAAATTGTCTTTTTCGCACGTAAATTGTAAAAAATTGTGCGATTTTCTTCTCGATTTTCTTCTAATTGCTCAAAATCGCAGTGCTGCTTCCACGAGTAAAGTCTAAAACAGCTCCAGCGAGTTGCGTGTGATTTTGCAAAGTCGGGTCGCTTGCAAGAATCGAAGTTGCGTATTGCCTTGCGTCTGCAATAATATGCGCGTCTTTAACAACTCGAAGCAACTTTAAGCTTGATTTTCCGCCAGATTGACTATCTCCTAAAACATCTCCAGCGTTTCTAAGCTCCAAGTCTTTTTGCGCTATTACAAAGCCATCTAGCGATTCTTCTACAACTTGCAAACGCTCTGCTGCCAACTCGTTGTCTTGAGCTGCCGATACCAAAAAAGCCCATGATTGCGTGCCAGAACGCCCCACTCGTCCCCTAAGTTGATGAAGCTGCGCAAGCCCGAATCGCTCTGCGTTAAAAATCACTATGCAACTTGCTTTTGCAACGTCTACGCCAACTTCGATTACGGTTGTAGAAACCAAGATTTGCACTTTTCCGCTTTCAAAGTCGCTCATAATTTTGCGCTTCTCGTCGTCGCTTGTGCGGCCTGTAAGCTCAGCAAAATTGACGCCACTAAATTGAGCGAGGTTTTTAAGGCGGGTTAAAATTTGCGATACCGTGTGAATTTGTGAGTTTACTTGCGAATTTTCTTGCGAATCGTTTAGTGGATTAGATGCGTATGCGCCAAAATCGCCAGCAACCGCGCAATCGCGATTATCACCATTATCGCCATTATCGCCATTATCGCCATCGTCTATTCGCGCACAAACAATGTACGCGCGCTCCCCCGCGTCAATTCTGGAACGAATGTGACTAAACATTGCGGCCATTTTTGCAAAGTCCAGCTCGTTTATAACAAACGTGCGAATCGGCTTACGGCCGCCTGGAAGCTCCGTTAAGTAAGACGCGTCTAAATCGCCAAACCAAGTCATTGCAGCACTCCTAGGGATTGGCGTAGCCGTCATAACAAGAAGATGAACATCCGCATTATTGCTCATTTTTCGTATAAGCGAATCGCGCTGCTCAACGCCAAATCTGTGTTGCTCGTCTATAATCGCAAGCGCAAGGTTTGTTGGCTTAAAACTGGCGGAAAATGCGGCATGAGTGGCCACAATAATCGCTGGCTCGCCGCTTGCTACTTTTGCCAAAGCACTTCTTCGATCCGCCAGCTTCATTCCGCCTGTTACAAGCGTAATTTCAACGTTTATATGCGCGCGCGCAATCATCTGGCGCAAATTTTCGGCGTGTTGATGAGCCAGCACTTGAGTTGGCGCAACAAGAACCGCTTGATGGCCCGAACCAACAGCTTGAAGCATTGCGCTCATTGCAACAACCGTCTTTCCAGATCCGACTTCTCCTTGCAAAAGACGACGCATTGGTTTTAATGGGGACTCTGCGGCTGCTTGCGATTCGCCCTGCGCATCTTGCAAGTGTTTGAGCGAATTGCCTTGCATATCTTCAGCAATCTCGCTAATAACGTTTTTTTGACCTTCCGTCAACGCAAATGGCAAACTTTCTTCAAACTGCTGCCTTAAAGCGCCATTGTTGCATTTATAAGCAGAGCCAAGACGCGAATTCTCGCGCGATTGCAAAACAGCAATTTGAGATATAAACGCCTCTTCAAAACGCATTGTGTTAATTGCACGCGCAAAATCCTCTTTGCTTTGCGGATTGTGGATTGATTCAAACGCATCCGTGCGGTGCATAAGATTTTTACTTGCGATTACGGATTGTGGAAGAATGTCTGGCAGGGATTCTGGCAAGGATTCAGGCGCAAAATCGCCACTATCACAACTCTTAAAAAGTCGCAATAATCCTAAAATCGTCTCGTGAATGTGGTCGCTAGAAATTCGCGAATTTGCGTGGTAAATCGGCCGAGGAGCGCATAACTTTTCAAACGCTTCTTCAACACTTTGTGCAACAAAATCGACAGACGCGCTGGATCTCTCATCATTGCTCGACTTCTCATCGTTACTAGACTTCTCATCGTTGCTAGACTTCTCATCATTGCTAGAAGGCGCTAAAACGCTTATAACTTGCGGATGCGTAAATTGCAAAACGCCATTAAAAGCGCCGCTCGTGCCGCCAACAACAACGGTTTGGCCAATGTTCATGCGGCTGCTAACCCATTGAGCGTATTGCTTGCTTTTTGAAAAATAGACGATTTGAGCGCGCGAGACATCTTGCGAAACGTTTACGTCTAGGCGGTACCCTCTTCGCGCATTCATTTGCACTATGTTTATGGACTGTATAATCGCGCAAAATGCCACTTCTTGACCTGGCAAAATTTGGCTTAAATGCGTGCGTTTTAGCGGATTTGTGACTCTAAACGGGTAGTAGGTTAATGCGTCTTTTACTGTGACTACGCCTAGCGATTTTAAGGCAGACGCGCGGCGCTTGTTGCTTACGATTGACGATATTGCTGTGTTTAGTGTTATGCGTGCTGCCATACTTCGATTATAATCGTTGCGTAAACTCTGGGAAAACGACGCTTTATGTAGTGCGTTTGTATCAAAAAACACGGAAATTCAGTACAAACACACTACAGTTTTATGTGTTTGTGTAGTGCGTTTGTATGACGACACGCCGTATTTTAAGTACAATCGCACTACATGATTACGCAGATTTCACTAAGCTAGGTAGAGATTCGAGATTTTTCGCCGCTATCGAGGCGAGCCTCAGCGCCGAAGGTGGTGACTCGCCGAGAGAGCAAGAAAAATCGAGAA
Organism: Gardnerella sialicivorans subsp. sialicivorans; assembly: GCF_056746795.1. Lineage (NCBI taxonomy): Bacteria > Bacillati > Actinomycetota > Actinomycetes > Bifidobacteriales > Bifidobacteriaceae > Gardnerella > Gardnerella sialicivorans. Next base: position 84,917 of record NZ_JBWPXA010000003.1, on the reverse strand, counting down.
TCTCGGTGATGAAAACCACGCAAAAGTCCTAGATATTCAGAAGGTTTGATGTATTTCTCTACGAGCAATAAATAGCGCCATCCTAAAGCCTTAGAATATTAACGTTCATAAGATATCCGTAAAGGTGCGCGTCACTTGCGAGGAGAGAAATACTCAAACTTCGCGCAACATTAAGTAAGGAATTAGTGCGCTACGATTTAAGCGAAAAATGGGGAAATAAAAAAGCCCCGAGCACTGCTCAGGGCCTTACATTTAACACGCGATTCACGCTTCAACACGCTGAACCTTGCCTGCCTTAATGCATTTTACGCACACGCGAAGGCGAACATTTTCGCCATCAATGGTGGTGCGAACTGGCTGAAGGTTCGGGCGGAAGGTGCGCTTATTGCGAATGTGCGAATGTGAAACACTGAAACCGGTCTGCGGTCCCTTGCCACATAATGCGCAACGAGCTGCCATAATGGACTCCTATTTTCTTTGACTTGCAAGTCTTGCGTCGCCCAATCACGCAAATCCAAACGCGACTAACCAATGCTAAATCGCATAAACAAATAAGCATGCTTGAACGCACAACTACACAAGTATATCACTACGCCCGACATTACAACATACGCGAGGAGAGAAATACTCAAACCTCGCGCAACGTTGAACAAGGAAATATCGTTCGCGCGTTACAGCGCGAACGGCTTGCCATCAATCAAGATGCGCGCATTTTTGCGCAAGTCGGCAATATTCTTGCATCCAAGCAACGCCATTATTACGCGAATTTGCGTCTTCCAATCCTCAATCTGCTCAACAAGTGCATCTTCTCCTTCGCAAGTTAGCGTATGCAAGAACTCGCCAGCGACTCCAACTGCACTCGCCCCAAGCTTCAGCGCGCGCACAACATCAAGCGGCGTACGCACTCCTCCGCTTGCAAACACTTGCATTTGCGCACTATCGCAAGCTGCCGCTGAATCGCAAGCAGCCGCACAATCGCAAGAATCGCAAGAATCGCGCAAAATCTCATCGCATTGCGCTATATCCAGCAACGACTCAACAGTGGTAAGCCCCCAAGAATCAAGGAACTCGTAGCCGCGCACACCCCCACGCCTTGCATTTTCAATCGCAACAAAATTCGTGCCGCCGCGCCCACCAACGTCCACAGCGCGCACGCCCACATTTTGCAACCGCAGAACATCCCCAGCGCTCATTCCGCATCCAGTTTCCTTAACAACAACTGGCACTTTCATTGAATCAAGCGCGCGCACAACAGCCTCAATATTGCTAAGCCACGCGCTAAAATCGCGGTCGCCTTCGCTCATAACAAGCTCTTGCGCTGCATTAAGGTGGATTTGCAACGCGTTTGCTTGCAAAATTTCAACAGCTTTAATCGCCTGCTCAACGCTCGCTCCTGCGCTCACATTTGCCATAACAAATCCGCGCGGATTAAAGCGCCGAATCACGCTAAAGGTTTCTGCAAGATGCGGATTTTTAAGCGCTGCGCTTAGAGAGCCACACGCCATTGCTACACCAGTTTTTGCTGCCACTCTAGCTAGCGACGCGTTTATATTTTCGCCATTCTTGCTGCCACCCGTCATTGCGTTAATGTACAGCGGAACGTCCCATTTTTCGGCGGCACCAAGCACACTCACGCTTGTATCTACGTCGCTTAGCGCCAATTGCGGCAACGCATTTGGAATAAATCGCACTTGTTCAAAACCAGATTCCGCGTGCGCTTTGTATTGTTCGCACGCAAGTTTTATGTGATCGTCTTTACGCTGTTCAATAAGCGAAGAGTCGCGATTTTCATCAAATTCTGCGACTTTCAGATTAAGCGCTTCAATCCCACTTTTTTGCCATTCGTCTTTAATGCGATTAGCCACTGCATCAAAATCTTGTGCGCGCGCAATCGCGATTCCGCAATCTCCTCCGCCTGCTCCGCTTGTTTTGGATGGCAATCCTGCACTGTTGGCAACTTCGATTAGCTGCGTAAGTTTTGGTGTTTCGATTAGCGTTCCCGTGATTTCGCCAAGATCTTTTAGCAGCACACGATTTTGCGCGAATCCGCTTAATAACTCGTTAAAATCCCCATTTTCTAGTGCATTTGCGATTTTTTGCACGCATTTTTCGCTTTGCACGCAAAAATCTTCGTAATTTTTAGCGTATGTTTTAGCGTATGTTTTAGCAATATTATTCACGCTTAAAGTGCCGCTTGCCTCAGATTTCACTCCAGATTTCACTCCAGCTTTTACGCTTCCAACAAGCTCCGCGCTACTGGCAGGGCTGCCCGTCCAGCCAACTAAAAGTCGCAAGCTTGCGCCCACTTTTAAGCGTTTTACCTCAAATCGCGGCCACTTTTTCTGCAACAACTCGTGTAGGCTTGAGTCGCTGCTTTCAATCATTTCCACTTCTGCTTTAAGCCATTCGCGATTGTATGCGCGGTACATTACCCACCCACCGTATGCGCTTGCAGCCACGTCTCCGCCGCTTCCCGACTTTTTTACTAGCGAAGACGCGATTATGGCCAATTTGCACAATTCTGGCGTTGCAAGCGTTAATCCGTACCATTTGCACAGCGCTCGCACAGCCGCCACCGTTACGGCTGCAGATGATCCAAGCCCGTATTTTTTGCCACTTTTTTTATCGTCTAAATCGCTTTCAATGCGTACGTTGTATTCGCGCGTTTCGCCCAGTGCTTCCGCCGCGCACAACACGCCCATCTCGCGCGCATATTCATCTACAACGTTCATTGCGGAAATTACGTACGCGTAGTATTTTTTAATTTTTTCTACATTAGTTTGTTCTAGCAAATCGTTGGTTGCTGGCGATTCTTCCGCTGGCAAATCGCAAGCAGCCGCGCGAACACCGCATCCGCATCCACAACTTTTATCTAAAATAAATTCCCTGTTATTGCCAAAACGCGCGCCGCCAAACTTCCAATATAATGGCTCAAAGTTTTTATCCTCACACGCAATTTTTCCGTAAAAATTCCTGCCGTAAAAATTCCTGCCACAGTCGGCATCTTCAGAAAAATCGCAAGCTCCAGCCGCGTCAACCGTAACTTTAACATAACGATTCACAGCTGCTACGATTGCCGCTCTTCCATCCACAACAGCGTATTCGCCTGCTATATAAAGCTTTCCAGGAGCTTCCGCTTGAAACTTAGTCATGATTTTCTCCGTACGCCGTTACGCTAACCGCATCGCCTGGGCGCGCAATAATAAACTGCGGATTGGATTGCGCTGATTCAACAGATTCCGCAAAATCCGCCGATTTCTGCGACTCGCGCAAACTCTTAATCTCACTCAACACGCGCAGCCTCAACTCGTTTTTAACGCGCAAAACTTGCTCCGCACTAGTTAAAACCTTAACATTTGGACCTGCGTCCATTGTAGCCCAAACAGGCCACCCCTCGCCGCGCATTTGCAGCACGACTCTAAGCACGGCGTGCGATTCTTCGCTAAGGTAGTCAACGCTAGGATTGGCCGCGCGCATTGCAGCATGCATTCCTAAAGCATTTCTCTCCGAAACCTCGCCCAACGCCTCTAAATCGCAGTTTTTAATCGCTTGCAAAGCCGCTGTAATGTCATCTTTACAACTTTCGATCCAACTTTTATAAAGCGGCGACGTTTCAACCGTTTGACGCATTGCTTTGCGGCTCGAAATCTTCTTTTTGCTTGGATTCAAAACAACAGCCACCATTGCAAGATTCAAATCTTTTGGCGATTCAATTGGCTCCGCGCAACTTGTTTCGCTACTCACGCCCGCGTTCCACAACACCAATCCGCCATAAATCGACCTGCATGCCGACCCCGACCCTTTGCGCGCTAAAATCGAAAGTTCGCGCGCGTTTAACCTAAGACCAGCCGCATACGCTGCAGCCGCCGCCAGCGCTGCAAAACCCGAGGCACTAGACGCAAGGCCCGCTGCCGTTGGAACCGTGTTTTTGCTTACGACTCGCGCATGGCTTTCGATTCCAGCCATCTTCCGCACCATGTCTAGCATTCTTACAATTCGCGCGCGCTCTTCGCTTTGCAATAAATCGCCACTAAGCTCTGTGTTGTTTAAGCAAACGGAGTCTTCTTTTAGAAAATCGTCAAAATGCACGCTAGTTTTTGTGAAAAATCCACCTAAAGTCAAAGATAGCGAGGAAGAATACGGCAAAATAAACTGCTCGTCGCGCTTTCCCCAATACTTAATTAGCGCAATATTTGCGTTTGCTTCCGCGATTGCGCAATGCGTTTGCATCGACTCGTCAAACGCTATTTTTGGCTCAATTTCAACGTTTTCCACAATAACCTTTCTATAACCTTTCTAACTGCCGATTTCCACAATCCACGTTTTGGCAGCACCTGCACGCTCTAAAGCCAGCGCCACTTTAAGCGCATTATCGTAGTTTTGCGCAAGCGCGATAACGCATCCGCCACCGCCTCCTCCAGTCAGCTTTGCTCCCAAAGCACCACTTTTGCACGCAGCACTAACCAACTCGTCTAATAGTGGCGTGCTCACGCCTAATTGCGCAAGAATCTTGTGCGCGAGGCTCATCTTAAGCCCAATTTCCAGCGGCTGCCCAAGCTCTAAATCATCTTGCGCGCTAATAGCAATTTTCCCAAGCTGCTCCAGCATCGCATCAACCGCATGCGGATTCAAATCGCGCTTTTTGCGCAATGCTTCAACCGTATCGCGCGTTTGACCCTTGCACCCCGAATCAGCCAAAACAAGCCACGCGTGCAATCGTATATTTATGTTGCTAAATTCTCCGCACAAAAATCGCACCGCGCGCGCCGAAGCAGTAGCCTTAGCGTCTAATCCCGATGCCTTTCCATGAGCAACATTTTCCGCCTCCTGCGTAAGCGCAAAAAGCTGATCCTCGCTGGCTTCAATCGCATAATAGCCTAGAATCGCGCGAATTACAGCACCTGCAGCTGCAGCCGACGACCCCAATCCTCGCTCTGGCGGAAAATCGCAAGCTGTTTCCACTTGTAACGCTTCGCCGCGCCAATTCGCAAATTGCAAAGCCTTATAAATCGCGGTTTTAATGGAGTTCAAACGCTTTGGCGCATTTTTTAATGGCCCGCAAAAATCCAACGCTTTAAGCGTTACGTAACTTTGAGCAAGCTCTTGCAAGCTGTTTTTATTAGGATTATTTTCGATTTGTGCAACTAGCTCGTCGGTTGCTTGCGACTTTTGCGCACCTGTGTTTAATGCATTGTATGCGTTTTCTGCGATTGATGCCTTTTCTGCGATTGCGCTACTAACTGTTGCGCGCATCTTAAGATTTTTCAGCGGAAGAGCCACTGCACTGTGGCCATAAACAACCGAATGCTCACCAAAAAGAATTACTTTTGCGCAAGTCTGCCCAACGCCAATGCGATTATGTACGCGATTTTTTGTGCGCTCATTATTGCAATCGCACGGATTAGACGCGTGGCGATTCGCTAAAGTGTTGCACTCAGTCACTAATCCTCCTTTGCGACGCACTGGTTCACTTATTGGCATTGCTTAATTATTAGCATTGCATAATTGCGCAAATGCTCGCTTTTGCATGTTAAGTCTATTTATCAACTTTTATAATTTAGTAGCTAAAACGATTCAACACCACGATTTACGCAATACGCACACAACACATTCACATTTCCCGAATTTTGTTTCTCTAATTAGCGTGTTCAACAACAAAACACGGAAAACAACTCCGCATTTTGTACCAAATTTGACCTAAATCACGTACAAAAAGCGTCAACCATTTCCGCACTTTGTACCAAATTTGACCCAAATCACGTACAAAAAGCGGAAATATCGCTCGCGCAGATTAGCTGCGCTCACGTCTTCGCCGCACGTAAAGTCCACTGGACTTTACGTTTGAGCGGCTCAGCGAATCGAAGTGCATTCGCGCGCTACGCTATTCCTCACGGCTATTAGTAGCCGTTCGGCTGATTTGGCATGTAAAGTCCACTGGACTTTACATTTGAGCCAAATCACGCTTTGAAGGAGCTTGAAATGCGTTATGCAATTTCAAGCTCAGTCAAAGCGCCCATGCAAGTCGATTCGCAACGAAAAAAGCTCCGCGCAAGTCGCAGCAAGTAAAACTCACCACAATTCGCACAGAGCCAATGCTTAAGATCAATCCAAATGGATTGCCTCCCATCGCAAATTCCGCAAAAATTCGCAAGAAAACTTGCAAGAACTCACAAAACCCACGTGGGAAGCTGGAACACGTTTAACTACTCAGCTACAACCTTAACAGTAAAGGAAGCGCTGATTTCTGGGTGAAGAGCCACAGTTGCTGGGAATTCGCCAGTGGTCTTGATTGCAGCAACGCTAATAGCGCGTGCTTCAACGGCGGCCTTTGGTGCCAAAGCAGCAGCAATCTTATCGGCGGAAATACCACCGAAGAGCTTGCCAGACTCGCTCACCTTAGCAGCGATTTCTACAACAGTGCCTTCGATTGCGGCTTTAGCTGCAACGGCCTCTTCGCGAGTGGCAACAGCCTTAGCCAAGCGTGCGCGACGCATCGCTTCAATCTGGGAAGCAGCGCCCTTATTCCACGCAAAGGCCAAGCCCTGTGGAATCAAGTAGTTACGTGCGTAACCAGCCTTAACAGTAATAACGTCACCCGAGTGACCCAAGTTTGCAACGGTCTTGGTGAGAATAACCTTGGTTTCTGCCATGTTCTATCCTCTCAATCAGCGACCAGTAGTGGCGTATGGGAGCAAAGCCATCTCGCGAGCGTTCTTAACGGCCTTCGCGATCTTGCGCTGTTCCTGTACGGTTACACCAGTAATACGACGGGAACGAATCTTGCCGCGGTCCGAAACGAACTTACGCAACAAAGCAACGTCCTTGTAATCAATTTCAGTAATCTTGGCAGCCTTCAAAGGATTTGGCTTCTTCTTAAAAGGCTTGACCGGTGGTTGCGGCCTCTTACGTGACATAGGATGTCCTCTCTTAAATGCGTTAAACTTTTGTTTTTGTTTATACGCTAAACTGATGTTTTTAATTGTAAAGTCGTATTTAGATTTTTACCAGCATTAGTTTTACAAGCAATAAGTCATATTCGCTAAACTATCTGCCCTAAAGCAGCGGCGACTAGACGCCATTAGCGCGCGCATAAAACTAGAAAAACTAGAACTCTGGCTCTTCGTCTGTTCCACCAAAATCGGAGCTAGCTCCAAACGTTGCAAATCCGCCGTTTGATGGAGCAGAAGCACTCCACGGGTCTTCAACGTTTACGCCCTGATTAGCGCCATTTTGCGCATTCATTCCAGCACCAGCAGCCGCACTATTTGCATAATTCGCGCCGCCAGCATAACCGCCAGTGTATCCACCAGCATTCATACCAGCTCCAGCACCAGCGCCCTGATTGAATCCGCCATTGTTCCCAGCAAAACCGCCCTTCGAGCTCAAACGATTAACCTGAGCGGTTGCAAAACGCAAGGATGGCCCAATCTCATCAATCATCAAATCAATGCTGTATCGTTTTTCGTTGCTGTTTTTATCAACGTAGTTATTTGCACGCAACCTACCCTGAATAATAACGCGCATTCCCTTAGTAAGTGTTTGTGCGCAATGCTCAGCTAAGTCGCCCCATGCAACGCATCTAAGCGATAATGGCGTGCCGTTAACGTAGCTGTTTGTTCTTCTGTCAAAAGTAGAGGAATTAGAAACAATCGTAAAAGACGTTCTAACACTACCGTTGGAACTGGTAGCAGTTTCTGGCTCTTTAGCCAAATTACCAATCACGGTTATAACAGTTTCTCCAGCCATCGTAGCCTCTTTTCTATTAAGACTTGGAACAATTTCGTGGAACAATTTAGAGCAAATCCAATTTGACTATTTGACTATAAATTAATCAAACTAATCTAAATAAAATTTTGGATATTGTCCCTAAACTTTTGACTTTACTTTGCTTTACTTTGCTTTACTTTGCGTCCTTGCGAAGAATCTTCGTGCGGACTACTGATTCGTTAAGGTTCAAAACACGGTCAAGCTCGTCGCTAAGTGCTGGCTCGGCAGTGTAATTCACTACAACGTAGTTACCTTCGTTCTTGCCATCAATCTCGTAAGCAAGCTTACGGCGACCCCAATAGTCGGTACCATCAACGGAACCGCCCTCTTTGGTGACAAGCTCAAGATACTGCTCGGTCAACTTCTTAAGACCGCGCTCGTCAAGCTCTGGATCGGCAATGAACATCAGTTCATACTTGTGTGCAGACATCACCCACCTCCTTCGGACTATTCGGCTGCGGGCTTTCCACAGCAGGAGTGTGTTTGCAAAATCGTTCGTAAATCAAGTTATTACACAATTTATTACGCGATTATTACGCAATAATTTTTGCATATTTAATTTTACGAACAACCTATTAAGTCTACATCATGCTTGCGACTCACCGCCGCACAGCTAATCAACCACACTAATGAGCGTAAATATTCCTATGCTTCATGTCTTCTGGAAGCGCGTTTCTAAGCGAAACAAGCGACCCGGACCTAAACACAGACCTGATTCCCGCAGCCAAAAGAGGAGCAATCGAAAGAACCGTCATATTTTCTAAGCGCTTTTCTTCTGGAACAGGAACAGTATCCGTTAAAATGATTTCGCGCGCGCCGCAACTCTTAAGTCGCTCTACTGCAGGGCCAGATAGCAGCGCATGAGTTGCAACCAAAGTAACGGATTTTGCGCCAGCGCCTTTAAGAGTGCGCACAGCTTCGCAAATCGTGCCAGCAGTATCGATCATATCGTCTACAACAATGCAATCGCGGCCTTGAATGTCTCCAATAATTCCATGCGCTTCCGCGTGATTTGGCCTTGTTATATCGCGCGTTTTGTGAATAAACGCTAATGGCAATCCGCCAAGCTTTGCAGCCCACTGCTCCGAAACCTTGATTCGCCCTGCATCTGGCGAAACAATCGTAGTGTTTTCTAGGCTCATTGTGTTGCGAACGTAGTCAATAAGCACTGGCATAGCCGTTAAGTGATCCACAGGCCCGTCGAAGAATCCCTGCTCTTGAGCCGCATGCATATCTACAGTCAAAATTCTTGTAGCTCCAGCAGATCGGAACAAGTCAAACATAAGTCGCGCTGTAATTGGCTCGCGGCCTTGATGCTTTTTGTCTTGACGCGAATACCCAAAGAAAGGCGCAACAACGTTTATGCTTCTAGCGGATGCTCGCCTTAAAGAATCCACCATAAGCAGTTGTTCCATAATCCAATTGTTGATTGGATCTGTGTGCGCTTGCAAAACAAAAACGTCTGCGCCTCGAACTGGCTGCGTAAAGCGCACATACATCTCACCGTTTGCAAAATCGTAGGCAGTTGTTTCCAGCACGTCTATTCCAAGGTATTTGGCGGTTTCTTCCGCAAGTTGCGGATACGCTCTACCCGTTACAAGCATCATTTGCTTTTTTGGAGTGCCTTCAAGAATTGTTGACATATTTGCCTTCCCGTTTGCAAAATCAGTAAAAACGCATACGCGACTAGTCTAGCAGCATACAGCGCCACTATTCAAACGCGCGAACAACCTGCTGCGCATTGCCGTACGAGCTTTGCGCTCCAAATCCCATTGCTGCATACGCCGAAACGTAAGTTGCAACTTGCGCGCTTTGATCCAGACTAAATCCAGCTGCAAGTCCTGCTAAAACAGTTCCCATAAACGCGTCTCCGCAACCCGTTGTATCTACTGCTTTAACACGCTGAGGGCAAATGCGCACAGCCTTCTTGCCATCTTGCGCAGCATAGTCTAAAACAACCGAGCCTTCTGCACCAAGCGTTACAACTGCCTCATCAAAGCCGTACTCGTGCATAATGCGCGCCGCATCATGCCAATCAAAATCATCCCAATTTCCGTCTTCTGGCTCGCTAATTTTAAGCAATTGCGCCATCTCGTGCTCGTTTACAAGAAGTATGCTTGCGTTTTCAATCAATTCGCGTGGCAGCTCGCTTACAAAAGGAGAATTATTTAGCAAAACTTTTACGCCAGCCGCACGCGCAATTTTTGCCGCCGCAGTTACGGTTTCCATTGGGCTTTCTAGGCAAAGTCCTAAAACGCTTGCGCCGCAAATTGCTTGCTTAACATCGTTTTGATTAATGTATTCAACGCTCACTTTTGCATTAGACCCTGGAGCGTAAACGATTGTGTTTTCGCCGCCTTTTGCGTCTACTGTTATTACTGTTGCGCCACTTTTTACGCCTTCTACACGCAAAATTCTAGACGTGTCTACTCCAGCAGATTCTAGCGTGTTTAATAGGAATTTTGCATTTTCATCGCTGCCTACCGCGCCAAACATTTGCACGTTTGCACCTATTTTTGCTGCAGAAACGGCCTGATTCCCCGATTTTCCGCCTGGAAGAACGCGCAAATCACTTCCGTTTACAGTTTCTCCAGGATTTGGGAGACGATCTGCGACTATTGTGTAGTCTGCGTTCATGGAGCCTACTACAGCAACGCGATTGCTTGATTCGCCTATCTTTTTTAGCGCGCTAGCAAGCATTTCGCCACTTAGTGGCGTAGTCTTTTCCATAATAAATCCTTTCGTAAAACTCTATTAATTCGTGATTTAAGCGTGATTAAGTATTAATTCAAGCCGCAATCAAATCACAATTTAACTTACGATTAACTCGCCTAATTCTTAAAGCTATGCACAGGCGCTGGAATTCTTCCACCGCGCGAAACGAATTCCTCGCAGCTTTCGGTATTTACTGGCATAATCGGCGCATATCCCATTAAACCGCCAAAATTAGCCATTTGCCCAACGCTTTTGCCTTCCACAGGTATTATGCGTACAGCAGTTGTTTTTTGATTTATCATGCCAATTGCTGCCTCATCCGCAATCATTCCAGATATTGTTGCAGCGGTTGTGCTTCCAGGAATCGCAATCATATCTAGGCCTACGGAGCATACGCACGTCATTGCTTCTAGCTTTTCTATTTTAAGGCATCCCGACTTTGCAGCAGCAATCATGTTTGCGTCTTCCGAAACAGGTATAAACGCGCCAGAAAGCCCGCCAACGTAGCTGCTGGCCATTATTCCGCCCTTTTTAACTTGATCGTTAAGCATTGCAAGAGCGGCGGTTGTGCCAGGCGCGCCAACAGTAGAAAGTCCGATTTTCTCTAGGACTTCGCCCACGGAATCTCCCACGGCTGGTGTTGGCGCAAGCGACAAGTCGATTATTCCAAACGGCACACCAAGCCTTCTAGATGCCTCTTGCGCAACCAACTGGCCGACTCGCGTAATCTTAAAAGCTGTGCGCTTAATCGTCTCGCACAAGAACGCAAAATTCTTGCCACGCGCCTCGTCTAGCGCGCGCGAAACCACGCCTGGCCCAGATACGCCAACGTTTATTACAGCGTCTCCTTCGGTTACGCCGTGGAATCCGCCTGCCATAAATGGATTATCGTCTGGAGCGTTGCAAAATGCAACGAACTTTACGCATCCGTACGAGTCGCGGTCTGCAGTCGCGCGCGCAATTTGCTTAACTACTCGCCCAAGCAGCTCCACGCAATCCATATCGATTCCAGTGCGCGTGGACCCAACGTTTGCGCTCGAGCACACAATATCAGTCTCGCTCAAGGCTTTTGGCAGCGACTCTATAAGCATGCGGTCGGCAGCTGTCATGGATTTTGCAGGCAGCGCAGAGTAGCCGCCAATCAAATCTACTCCAACTTTTTTTGCTGCTTTGTCTAGCGCGTGCGCGATTTGTACGAAGTCGTCTGGGCTTTTGCACGCTGCTGCTCCAACTAGGCTTATTGGTGTTACGGTTATGCGCTTGTTTACAATCGGAATTCCGTAGTCGCGCTCAATCGCACAGCCCGTGCTAACTAAGTCTTTTGCAAGGCGCGTAATCTTGTTGTACACGTTTTCGCATACTTTTTGCACGCTTGCGTCTGCACAGTCTAGCAGGTTTATTCCCATTGTTATGGTTCTAACGTCGAGCTTTTCTTGCTCGATCATGGAGTTTGTTTCGCTCACTTCCATAATGTTTAGCATGGGCTTCTCCTACTAATCCCTATATTCTGTGCATGTTTGTAAAGATTTCTGCGCGCTGGCAATGTATGCTAACGCCTATTTCTTCGCCTAGCTTTGCCAGTTCTTCCGCTAATTCGCCAAATTCTACGCTTATTTCGTTTACGTCTACAATCATCATCATGTTAAAGAATCCGTTGACGATTGTTTGAGATATGTCTAAAATATTCGCCTTGCTATTTGCTAAGTGAGTCGTAACTTTTGCTATGATTCCTACAGCGTCTTTGCCCACCACGGTGATTACGGCTTTGTTTTCATCATGATTAGTGGTGTTCATAATCACTCCTATTGGCTATATGCGATTTTTGCTGCGCAACAGCTGTTCTATATATTCTACTTGCCATTCGCGCGCGTTTTTCTCCCTATTTATACTATTGCCCGCCTCGTATAATCGACGATTTGTGCAACACGCCAAAGTAGCATCTGAATAAATTTTCATAAAAGGTTAAAAATTTATAATAAAATCCTCCATATATTGTTATAACAACATAATATGCATCAAATACCCCCCCCCCCCATCAGTAAAATTTACACTTGTAACTAATGTCACACTTAAAAAATTTCACTCAAAAAACAAAAATACGATATAATATTTTGAATTAATGAATATTCATCTGTTCACGTAATTGCGCAAAGCTTGAATGCATACACGTTAGGCACATATTAAGCAATCGCAAATAGGTAAACACAATATCCAAAAAAACAAGATTGCACACAAACGTATAAAACGTACAAAAGACGTACATGCGCTTAATGCACGTATGTGTTGCGGCGTAGATACAAATGTAATGCAAACGCAATGCAACACATGTACCACAAAGCGGCCGAATAAAAGAAGAACACAAAAAGAATGGGGATTATTATGGTAAAGAACACTCGCCAAAAGCACGCTCGCACTCAAGAGTATCGCTCATTTGCAAATGTAAGCGCCAATTTTAGTGCATCAACCGCACGCAAACTGTCACTTAGCGCACTTACAACGGTTCTTACTGCAGCCACTTGCTTGGGCGGTCAACCAATCCTCGCATCCTCTAATATTCTTCTTCCTCCAACTACAGCGGCCTTTGCGGATCAAGTGCGTAAGAACGATCCTAATCCTTGGCTGCATACGCCGAACATTCTTGAGTATCAGCGCTACCGTTACTTAAACAGTAAAGGCGAATTTGGCTACGTTGGAGACGACAAAGTTGGCGACTGGGATAGAATCATCAACAAAACCGACATGTATGCGCACGTTCAAGGCGAAGGCAATAACAGATACATGGTTTTCGACGTGTTCTTTAACAACGACGGCAAATCCATGGTTTCTGCATCAACAAAGCATCAATACGTGTGGCAAATTCCTTATGCAATTGCCGATTTAAGTAACGGCGGCTACAAGAATGACACTATGCGCAATCTTAGATTTGACTTCTACAAGCGCAATAACAGATCGCCTCAGACGTATGCAAATCTTTCGCATGATATTGGCTTGTTTGAATACGACGCAAGCAGATCGTTCAGTCAAGACTTCTTGAAAGATAGTCAGGATCACAATAACTCAACATATCATTACTCTATAGGCGTACGCCCTGGCAGACCAGGTTATCAAGACATAAAAGATAACTTCCATGTTAACCCAAATGATTTGGATTCTGCTATTAAAAAGGCTATCCCACCAAACCAAAGACCTTATAACGGCTACAACTACGGCATTGGTATAACAACAACTCACGTTAATTACGCTGTACGAATGCATTGCGAGTTAAAGCTTCGACCAGGCGTAACCGATGAAGAAATCAAAAATGCCTTTACTTGGGCAAATAGCAGCTCTTATGGCAGAACCACACACTCTGCTTACACCTTTATTTCTGGTCGTACAAAAGATGAAAATGTGCCACCTACAAAAAGCGATAGCATTGCTCCAAAGCTGTATTTGAACGGCAAGGAGATTAGCGATAACTCCAATAACAGCATTGACGTGTATCAGGGCGAGTCGCCAAAGATTACTTTCGGCACGTCCGATAATAGCGAAAAGGTGACGAAGTTCTCTGTAAGCGGATTCCCTAATAACATAAATGGTGCAAACTTTACAGGGGATAAAGCCGACGGTTTTGATGCAACTGAAAAGAATCCTTACAAACACGAAATTAATGGCGTTAAGTTTGAGCACAAGAACGGCAATACGCCAGTAAACTCCGACTACACGGTTACTGTTTCTGCAACCGACGCTTCTGGAAACAAGGCAGAGAAGACGATTACAGTACATCTTAAGAACCAAAATCTTAAGCATAAGGCTCCAACCACCACACCAATTACTGTTGATTGGGGTCATAAGCCAAATGCAGATGAGCTCAAGCAGCATGTTTCTGGAGCCGAAGGCGGCACTCTTACTTTTGACTCTATTCCAGAAACTAAGCTTCCTGACATCGCCTTTAATGGCAAAGACACTGCTCCTGCATACGCTTCTGGAAAAGTGACGTATAGTGATGGTTCGTATCACAATGTGACTGTTCAGGTGAATGTTAAGAAGCCGCTCGCATTGCAACATAAGAGCGAGCTTAAGGATCACACTGTTGAAGTGAGCGTTAAAGATAAGCTCACAATGACCAAAGACGGCAGCAAGGTTGACGCTAAGGAATATCTTGGCAAGCTTGACGACGCTACTAAGAATAACATCAAGAGCGCAGAGTGGGTGAACGGCGAGCCTTCCACAGATGTTGCAGGAAAGAAAACTTACACTGCTAAAGTCACGTTTAATGACGGCAGCACAGCGGAAGAAAAGGTCACTTTCACTGTGCGCCCTCAAAAGCCTAAGATTGAAACTGATTTGACTGGCGTTGCAGGCGTAGCGGGCAAGGAAGTTGTAGTTAACGCAGGCCCTGGCACCGAAGGAAGCACTGTAACTCTTAAGGATAACGGTAAGAATGTAATCGGCACTGGAAAAGTTGGAGCCGATGGCAAAGTTACGATTACTGTTAAAGACGGCATTCCTGCTGGAAATGTAACTGCCGTAACGTCTACAAATCCTGCAGATCCAACTAAGGAGCAGTCGGTCCAGTCGCCAGTAAGCGACCCTAAGAATGCTACTAAAGACGACAAAGCACCAACGCTTACTACTGATAAAGATAATGTTGAAGTCGAAGTTGGCAAAGATTTAACTATCACGCTTACAGCAACAGATGATGTAAAGATTGAGTCTATTGACACAGCAACAGCAACTACAGCATTTTCTGGAACTGATTTCAGCAAAATTATTGCCAACATGTCGCGTGCAAAAACTGCTTACACGAAGGATACTGCTACAGAAAAAGAGCTTACTTATACATTCTCTGGCTTTAAGCCTGAAGAAGTTGGCACATACAATCTTACGTTCTCCGCAACTGATGCTGCTGGTAACAAAGTAGAAAAAACTGTAAAGGTAACAGTTAAGAAGAAAGAAGACATTAAGTCAAAGAATATTACTGTTGACTTACATCACCAGCTAGACGACAAAGATGCAAAGAAAGCTATTGCCAATAGTCGCAAGCTTCCAAAAAAGACTAAGTTTGCTTGGGCAAAGGATGGTAAGCCAGACACTTCCACTGTTGGCAACGAAAAGTCTGGAAAAGTTATTGTAACTATTCCTACTAACGATCCAAAGAATCCGCGCATTGAAACTGTTGATGTTAAGGTAACTGTTAAGGATAGCAAAGAGCCTACAGTTACAATTCAGCAAAAGGGCGAAGGTGGCACATATAACACCATTGATGCTGGACATCCAGATGGTCCAAAAAAAGCACCAGTATTTACTATTACTACATACCGCGGTGATAAGAACGATATTAAGATTACTGCAAAAGACAACAGCGGAGAAGTTACAACTCTTACTTTAACGCCTAAAACTCCAGGCGAGACAGAAAAAGATCCTACTGGAACTGGCACAGATAAAAAACCTAAGACTTTGATGCTTGATGGCACTACTCCGCTCAACACTGAGCCTGGCAAGTATAGGCGTACTATCACGGCGGTGGATCCTTCGGGCAACACTACAAAAGTGGCTGTGGAGTTTGTTGTTAAGACGCAGGCAGAGAAGTATGATGACGTTAAAAGCGCGCCTGTTACGTACAACATGAGTAGCGGCACGACGCATCCAGATCCTAAGAGCGGTATTAATGCAGATGATCTAAAGAAACTACCTAAGGATGCTACCTACTCTTGGGCTAAGGAACCAGATTGGAATAAGCCTGGCAAAGATACAACTGCTAAAGTTCTCATAACGTTCCCAGATGGTTCAACTAAGGAAGTAGAGACAAAAGTTACCGTTAAGGACGATATTGCGCCTGTTATTGAGAACCCTGCTACAAATCAGGTGCAGCATGACGATGGCAAAATGTACTACCAGTTCAAGGTGCATAAGGGCGAGCAGTTCAGCATTGATATCAACGCTTACGATAACAGCGGCAAGATCAGTAGCGCAAAATTTGGTTCGGATTTGCCTACAAACATAACTGGCAGCAAGATTAGTATCACTAATAACGATAAGAATTCTGCAGAAAAGCCTGCAAAAATTACTATTACAGGCACTGCTCAGCGCGCAGATAATACGAATCCTGATGCGAATAAGTGGTCTCGTGAGCTTGTTGTTACAGACGAAGCCGGCAATACATCCACGCTAAAGGTTCAGATCTCCGTGTACACGGATGCTGAAGAGCACACTGCTACTGCCAATAAAGTCGATAATCCTAAGGATAACAACGCAATTACCAACGCGATTACCATAACAAAATATGACAATCCAAATAAGCCAATCGATAAGAATGGCATAACATTTGAAGTTGGAAAAATTCCTACAAATGATGGAAATTACACTGTTCCTGTAACTGTTAAATATCCGGATGGATCTTCCAGCAAGATTGAAGTGCCTATTGTTGTTACTAAAGAGTCCAACAATTACGACCCTGTTGGCAAAACTATTACAGTTCCATGGAACACTAAGCCAGAAGAATTGACTGATAAGATTAAGTCATTTGATAAGGGCGGCGGCTTGACGTGGAATGGCACATCTGGAAAAGATAAACTCCAGTCAGTAGAAATCGTCAACGCGAAAGACGTTCCAAGCACCGATAAGCCTGGCGAAAGCAAAGTGCAAGTCGAGGTTAAGTATTCGGATGGCTCTAGTGACGTTGCAACAGTAACTGTTAAAGTTTTGGATCCACAAAGCGAAACTTATACGCCAGAAGGTCAAACAATTAATGTTGCCTACAATAAGACGCCGAACACTAGCATAAAGAATAATGTAGAGACGAATGGCGTTAAGCTAAAGAAGAATGGCGAAACAACCTATCTTACAAACCTCCCAGACGGAGCAAGTATTGCTGTTGACGATAATAACACCGTTCCGAATGGCACTCAGCCTGGCGATTTCAATATTCCTGTAACCATTACGTATAAGGATGGTTCTAAGAGTAATGCAACGGTAAAGGTTACTGTAGGAAAGCCTCAGAGTGAAACTCACACGCCAAAGGTTGACGGCGTAATCACTAAGAAGTATGGCGAAAATGGCCCTTCTAAAGCTGACATCATTGCTAAAGTCACCGTTCCTAATAAACCAACAACAGGTGACACAACAATTACGGTTGACGATGGTCAAATACCTATCGACACTAAGACTCCTGGAACCGTAAAAGTTAAGGTTACTGTTAAGTATCCTGACGGTTCTGAGAATCACGTGGAAGTTCCTGTAACAGTTGGCGATCCAGATAACGTTACTCATAAGGCTTCTGCAACTCCTATAGAGTTGAAGCGCGATAATGCCAAGAAAAATAAGCCAAGTGAAGAAGACATTAAAAAGCATGTTAGTACTGGTGTGAGCGACAGCGATAAGCAGCCTAAAGTAAAGGTTGATGCCGATAAGATTCCAAATACGGACAAGACTGGCACAACTAACGTACCTGTAACTATTGAGTATGAAGACGGCACTACCACAACTGTACAGGTTCCTGTTATTGTAACGGATACAAACGCAGACGAATACACTCCGAACGTTGACCCTGTGGAAGAGCCGTATAACACTGATAAGAAAACGACCAAGGATGCTGTTGCAGCTGCTGTAACTGTTCCTGATTGGCCATATAAAAAAGATGATAAAACTAAGCCACAGCCAAAAGTCACTATCACCAGCAAAGATGAGGATATTCCAGACGGCAAGACCCCTGGCACCTATCATGTAAATGTAGATGTTGAGTATCCTGACAAAACTGTTGATAAAGTTACTGTTGATGTGACTATTAAGAACAAGCAGTCGGATACTTTCGAGCCAAAGGTAACACCTGTTGTTGAGCAGTATGGCAAGAAGGTTACATCTGAAGATGTAACTAAGAACGTAACTGTTCCTGGTTGGCCAGAAAACAAAAAGAATGACTTAAAGATTGAGTTGAACGATCATAACAAAGCTTTGCCAGATGGTAAGACTCCTGGAACAACTAACGTTCAAGTCAAGATTACATATCCTGATAAAACAGAAAAAGTTGTTGAAGTTCCAGTGACTATTAAAAATAAGCAGTCTGAACTTTATCCACCTACATCCAAAGAAATCACTAAGGAGAATGGCACAGCACCTACTGAGGACGAAATTAAGAAAGCCGTAAGCGTTCCTACTTGGCCAGCAGGCGAAAAAGATAAGCCAACTTACTCTATTGCTGAGGGAGATAAGTCTAAAATCCATAATGGAGATAAGGCTGGCAAGTTTGAGGTGCCTGTAACGGTTACGTATCCGGATGGATCAACAACCGTGATCAACGTGCCTGTGACTATTAAGGCTCCAAATCCACAACCGCAAGTTGTGACTGTGCCAAAGGGCGTGGAGCCTAAGCCAGAGGACAGCATTGCCAATAAGGATAAGTTCCCTGAGGGAACCACCTTCGAGTGGAAGAAAGAGAACGGCAAGCCAGACACGTCTAAGGAAGGCAACGACAAGTCAGGAATTGTTGTTGTAACAGTTCCAGGCCAAGATCCTGTGGATGTGCCTGTAAAGGTGAACGTTGTTGATCCAGGTGCTCCACAAATTAACGTGCCACAAGGCACGGATTTGCCAAAGGCAGAAGATGTTATTAAGAATAAGTTCCCTGATGGCACGCAGTTCGAGTGGAAACCTGAGAATACACCGGATACCAGCAATCCTGGCACGCAGAATGGCGTGATTATTGTTACTATTCCAGGTCAAAAGCCTGTGGAAGTGCCTGTAACCGTGAACGTTACGCCAAATCCAGAAACGAATGTTGTTAACGTGAAGGTTGGCGACAAACTTCCAGACGCATCGAAGGGTATTGCTAATAAGGATAAGTTCCCTAAGGGAACCACCTTCGACTGGAAGGATGCTGCTCCAAAGACCGACAAGACGGGTCCTACTACTGGCACTGTGCTCGTTCATATCCCAGGTGTGAAAAATCCAGTGGAAGTCGAAGTTCCTGTGAACATAACTCCTAAGCCTACAGCGAAGGAAACATCCGTTATTCAGAACAGCGATCCAGATCCTAAGAACAGCATTGATAATAGCAAAGATCTCCCGAAGGGAACCACCTTCGAATGGAAGAAAGGTGCTGCTCCAAAGACCGACAAGACGGGTCCTACTACTGGCACTGTGATTGTAAAGGTTCCAGGGCAAGATCCTCAAGAAGTGCCTGTAGAAATTACTGTTACAGCATCTCCTGAAGGAAAAGACGTAACCGTGTTGCAAAAGACTGGCAGCAAGGATACCACTCCTAAGCCACAGGATGTTATTAAGAATAATAGCGATTTGCCTGAGAATGCTGAGGTTTCTTGGAAGAAGAAGCCTGATACGTCAAAGACTGGCAACCAACCAGGCGTCGTGACTGTTCAGGTTCCAGGAATGACTCCTGTAGATGTGCCTGTAAACGTGTTCGTCGTGCCAAATCCAAAAGACAAGACGGTGAGCGTGCCAGTAAACTCCAAGCCAAAGCCAGAAGACAGCATTGCTAATAAGGATGAATTACCTAAGGGAACCACCTTCGAGTGGAAGAAAGATGCTGCTCCAAAGACCGACAAGCCAGGCACCACTAACGGCACTGTGCTCGTCAAGATTCCAGGCGTAAATAACCCAGTAGAAGTGCAAGTAACAGTAAACGTGACCAACAAGCCATTTATTAATGATGGCAATGCTGAAAACACGCCAACGAAGCCTGATAAGACCACTATTACTGGTAAAACTCAGCCAGGAAACACCGTAACTGTCAAAGACAAAGACGGTAAGACTGTTGGTACTGGAACTGCCAACAAAGACGGAAACTTCACTATCGAAATCGATAAGAAGGATCCTGGTACAGCTCTCGAGCTTGTTCCAAGCAAGGGTAGCGAACATGGCGATCCAGTAAACACAACCGTCACTGCTAAACCGCAAAAGCCAACGATTACGGTACCAACCGACGATCACAAGAACGGCGGAAACGTAACTGTAACACCGCCAAATAATGATGCTACGGTTGTGAAGATTGAAATCAACGACAAGCCAAATCCGCTTAACGGTCCAGAAAAGCCAGAACAGACAATTATTGTCAAGAAGGGTGATGACGGCAAGTGGAAGATTGACGGAGACACTCCAGAAGGTGTAATTGTTGATCCGCAAACTGGCGTTGTTACGATTCCAGCAAAGAATTTGGAAGACGGCAGCACTATTACTGCAGTAGCTAAGAACAATACGGATAAACCATCTGATCCTGCTACTGCTGTAACCGGCTTTAAGACTCCGCAGATTACCGAACAGTCTATAGCAGGCGCTCCAAATGGTGGCGGAAGCGGAGACAGTGGCAATCACGAAAAACAAGTGATTACTGGTAAAACCGATATTCCAGGCGCAACTATCACTGTTACCGATAACAATGGCAATCAAATCGGAACAGGGGTTGCAGACGAAGACGGCAAGTTTAGAATCGAAATTCCTAAGCAAACGCCTGGCTCGATTGTAAACCTTACGCCTACAAAAGGCACTGGTGATTTTGCTAAGACTGGAAACACTGTTGAAGTAACTGTTGGCGGAGATATTGCCGTTCCACGCATAGACACGCCTGCAGACGGAAGCGCCACAATAACGCCAAATCTTACGGATACGCGCGTAGATAAGGTTGTTATTACGTATACGCCTGAAGGCGACGGAAGCACGCCGCAAACTGTTACAATCACCGTTATCGCCGAGGGCGATACGCGCGTGTGGAAGATTGATGGTTCTGCTCCTAACGGCGTAACTGTTGATCCAAAGACTGGCGTTGTTACGATTCCAGCTGCAAACGTTAAAGACGGAAGCACGATCACCGCTGTTGCAAAGAATAGCGGAGATAGCAGCAATGCTGGCGACTCGTCTAGCACCGTTACAGGTACGATTGCGCAGCCTGGAGACGGTGGTAGTAGCGATAGTGGTAGTAGCGATAGTGGTAGTAGCGATAGCGGAAGCGGCGATAGCGGAAGCGATGACGATGACAACGGCGGTAGTAGCGATAGCGAAAGCCACGATAGCGGAAGCCACGATAGCGGAAGCCACGCCAATAATGCAAACAACGCAAACAATGCAAAGAATAATGGCAACAAAAATGATGCTAGCAGCCACAATGACAGCAATAATCATGGAAACCAATCTCACAATAGTGGATCTAGAAGAGATAAAGGTGCGCTAGGTAATACTGGCGTTGGTGTTGCATTAAGTGCTCTTGCATCTGCGATGCTTGCTGGCATGGGAGCAGCAGGAAAGGCTGTATCTCGCCGCAAGAAGCGCAACTAGCTAGTAGCCTCTATAAATAAAACCCATAAAAGGCCTGGAGCGATTGCTCTGGGCCTTTTTATTGCCCGCTTTTGTAGACATCCGCTTTTGTAGACTTCCGTTTTTTATAGCTCTAAACGGCGTGTTCGACTACAAAAAGCGGGGGGTTATAGTCTAAAAGCGGAAATGACTCGAGAATATCGCTCGCGCGTTCGTAAATGAGTAAAAAAAAACGCGGCAAAATACCGCGAAAACAAACATATTGTGGGTGATATAGGAATCGAACCTATGACCCCTTCCGTGTGAAGGAAGTGCGCTAGCCGCTGCGCCAATCACCCAAAATTTTTTTAATTATGCGTGAAAGGCAATCCTTTCGAGTGGGCGATACAAGGTTCGAACTTGTGACCCCTTCCGTGTCAGGGAAGTGCGCTACCACTGCGCCAACCGCCCAGGTTGTTTATTAAGCTAACACGCTCAATCGAGGTGGGTACGAGAGTCGAACTCATCTATACGGCTTTGCAGGCCGCTGCCTAACCGCTTGGCTAACCCACCACAAGGCCGATAACTCACCAGACCTAGAGCGGACAACGGGACTCGAACCCGCGGTCTCAACCTTGGCAAGGTTGCGCTTTACCAACTAAGCTATGTCCGCAATGCTTTCTCACTAACTAACGCCAGCCCGAAGCACGAGTAACTACTATACCAGAAATATTTATAAATTCAAGTCCGCCACATGTTGGCGTGTCGTGCAACAAAAGCGGAAAAATCGCTCTCGCTGACTGCATCAAGTGCGGTAGAGATTCGAGATTTTTCGCAGCGGATGAAGCGTATCGTTAGCGCGGTCTAAGCGCGCTAACGTCTTCGCCGCCGTAGAAGCACACCGTGCTTCTACGCTAAGCGGCTCAGCGAGTCGAGGTGATTTCTCGCGCATTATGCAGCTCGAAATCGTCGACTCGCACGCTGTACAAGCGCACTATACTTACGGCGGTATTGAGTTACTGGAAGTAGGCTTCCAAGTATGAGCCTGTTTTGCGTAATTTGGAAGTAGACTTCCAACTTTTGCCATTTTGCACTAAACTTGGAAGTAGACTTCCAACTTGCGAAAGGCAAACGTATGTATTCCAGAACTGATTATCTTAATAAGCTTCTTGCTTTTAAAGACACTGATTTTGTAAAAGTGATAACAGGCGTACGGCGCTGCGGAAAATCGGTAATCCTTAAACAATACATGGATTCTCTTCGCAAGCTTGGAGTGCCAGACTCGCACATAATATACATAAATCTTGAAAGTTTTGAATATCGCGACGTGCTTACAGATTCCAATCTTATGAATGTTATCTGTTCAAAAATGCACAGTGGTAAAAATCGCAGTGGCGAAAATCCGAACAGTGGCAAAAGTCAACAAACAAATGTAAATCAACAAAAAACGTACATTTTAATAGACGAAATACAGTTTGTAGATGGTTGGCAAAAAGCCATTAACGCACTTAGAGTTAGTTTTAATTGCGATATTGTTATAACGGGTTCTAACGCAAAACTTCTTTCTGGCGAGCTTGCAACTAATTTAAGTGGAAGGTACGTTGAAATACCAGTATATCCGTTCTCTTTCAAGGAATTCTTAGGAGCAAAGCAAATCGACGTTAATTCTAGAGAAGTCGATTTGGCGTATAAAGAATACGAACAATATGGCGGATTTCCTAGTGTTGTGCTTGCGGATGAGCCGCTTAGATACACTATTCTTTCAGGAATATATGATTCCATTATTCTTAACGATATTGCTGCTCGCGCGCAAATAAAAGATAGTTTTACTCTTAAAAGAATAGTTGCATTTTTGGCTGATAATGTTGGTCAGCTAGTTAATGCTTTCAAAATTACGAGTCTTTTAAAAAACGAGCGGATAGAAGTTTCGAATCATACTATTTCTAGGTATTTAGAGCTTTTGCAAAATGCTTATCTGTTCTTTGAAGTTCGCCCGTACGATATTCGCGGCAAAGCATACTTAAGGCAGAATGCAAAGTATTTTATTGTTGACAGTGGTTTGAGAAATCAGGCAGTTAGTCATCGTCTTGGGAATATGGGTAATCGCTTAGAAAATATTGTATTTTTGGAGTTGCTGCGAAGTGGGTATGACGTTGATGTTGCTCGAGTTGAGGGTAGTGAAGTAGATTTTATTGCGCGCAAGGGCGATTTGGTTGAATATTATCAAGTTACTCAGCAATTGCCAGAAAATACGCATGAAACCGATAATTTGCTTAAATTACGCGATAACTACGAAAAATTCCTTATTACAGGCAGATATGCGGGAGTTGATTTAATAGACGGCATTCATGTTAAGTATGTGGTTGATTGGTTGATTGATAAGTCTTGATAAGTCTTGATAAGTCTTGATAAACGCTCGCAAAGTGGTCATTTTTTTGCGCGCTAGTTTGAATTGCTAGCCGCGCAGCGATCATCATGAGCACTACAAGCTTCCGCACTTTGTAGCAATTCACGGCGTGTTGAGCAACAAAAAGCGTAAACAGCCTATGCAGGAATATCACTAGCGCATCCAAAGCTCGAAGGCAGGTCGGAGCGAGAAAAGAAAAAGGCTTGTTAGAAACCTAACAAGCCTTTAAAACTAAAGAACAGAATCCCGTCCCTAGCGGAAAACCATCTCTAGCAACAAGCATTAAGCACCTGCAAGCAGAATAAAGAACCTACACGGTAAGAAAAGGAAATTTCGGCAAACCGAGCAAACTCTAAACCCCGCATGCAAGCTGCAGCACAAAACACGCGCCGCCGCCTAACGCAAGCCTATTTCAAGCGCGCACTCACACACTTAGCATAAGTGCGCGCGCAATGCTTAGTGACGAGCCTTGCGAACAGCAGCACCCATGCCAGCAAGCATGGTGGCAGCCAAAGCAGTCAAAGTTACGCCAACACCAGTACCAGTGTGGGTGTTACCGCGCTTGTCCTTGCCATTCTTGTTCTCAACCTCAGTCTTAGCACCAGCAGCAGCGGAGCCATTAGCGCCAGCCTGGCCAGCCTTACCAGCCTGACCTGGCTTAGCACCTGGCTGACCAGCTGGAGCACCAGGAGCAACGAATGGGTCAGAAGAGCCTACAAAACCAACACCATACTGGAAGTCAGTCTTAAGCAACTTAACAGCTTCTGGAGCAGCAAAACCAAGAACCAAAGCCTCCTTATGATCCTTAGCCTTAGCGTAAGCATCCGAGTAAGCAGTGAAAGCAGACTCATACTTGCCGAAAGCATCATCAAACTTGCCCTTTGCTTCAGTAGTCTTACCTTCAAGCTTAGTAACAGCAGCGTCAGCATCTGCTTGAGCCTTCTCTAAGCGACCAAGGGTAGCCTGATCACGCTTAGACATATCGTCATGCTCATTCTTAAAATCGGTAACAGCCTTAGCAGCAGCAGAAGCCTTAGCCTTAGCAGCCTTCAACTCACCGTCAAGCTTGTTAGCCTTAGCAAAAGCGTCGCGAACGCTCTTATCGGCAGCCTGAAGCTTAGTAGACGCAGACTGCAAAGCAGCAGTGTAATCAGCATCAGATGGATCCTCAGCCTTTGGAGTGTTAGCATCCTTCTCCAAGGAAGCAAGATACTTAGCATGAAGATCATTGACCTTGGTTTCCTGAGCAACATAAGCAGCATGAGCGTTGTACTTCGTGACATAATCGGTTGCAGAATTTACATCCGCTTCTTTTGCATCTTTACGATCAGGATCAGTTGCAGGCTTCAGCTCAAGCTTGCCATCAACTTCCTTATAAAGCTTCTTAACAGCATCAGAAGTTGGCTCAGTTGGCGCATCCTTACCAGCAGACATTCCTTCAAAAGCCGTCTTAGCATCCTCGTACTGCTTCTTCAAATCAGCAGTTGTTGGAGTCTTTACAGCCTCAGGAGCCTTAGGAGCCTCAGCGAATGCTGGGGTGGCCATTGCGAAGCCGGCAAGCAAAGTTGCGCCAGCAGCGAAAGCGGCGATAGCCTTCTTATTCATCATTTTATTTTCCTTTCTTCTTCTCCTATGCGTTAGGGGCGCATAGAAAAATTTGCTCCACAATCCAAAACGGATCGTGGTACACAGCCAAACTAGGTGCGGCCATGTTTGCTATTAACATACCCCCCCCCCGTTTGAAAAAGTCAAGTACCAGCCACACATGCTAAACCGAAAAAAATGATGTTATACGCAAACTAATCCACAATTAGGCCACACTTGCCGTAAAATTTGTGGATAAACAACACTTAAACCGTAAAAATACGCATTTCAAGGTTTTTGAAGAATTTTCCCAGGTTTTTTTAAGGAAAGACTTTTCGGGTGTGTCGCAAAACAAATGATGGGAAAAGAATCAAGAATATTGTGAGCGCGGTCTAAGCGCGCTATTCCTCGCGGCTATTAGTAGCCGCTCGGCTGATTTGGCATGTAAAGTCCACTGGACTTTACATTTGAGCCAAATCACGCTTTGAAGGAGCTTGAAATGCGTTATGCAATTTCAAGCTCAGTCAAAGCGCTTTGCCACGCATAAGCAGTGCTTCTGCCCTGAGCGGCTCAGCGCTCCGAATTGCCTTTTCGCGCTACGCTCTAAGCGAAAAGGCAGGTCGTCGCGCAAGCTTATTCACCAGTAACTGTTGACGCAAGAACCAAATTCTTAACCAACTCGCGAGTGCGAAGCTGCGAATCCGCATCTAAGCAATCGTCTGTAATAACCGTGTCAACTTGATCAAATCGCGCAAAAAGCGAAAGCGACGTGCAAGTCCACTTTGTGTGATCCGTTAATATAATCGTGCGATCCGCAATATCCATCAAAGCCATATCTGTAGCAGCTTCCAACGAATTCGGCATAAGGAATCCGCGAGGCAAACTAACGGAATGCGTGCCCAAAAATACTGTGTTTACGCGCAAAGACGAAACAACTTTATCGGCAATAGGGCCAACCAACGAGTTGGAACGCGTAATAACACCGCCCGTAACAATAACCTCAATATCTTTGGATTCAAGCGCTTGAACAAGCTCCGCAACTGGAATCGAATTTGTTAGAATCGTGATTCCAGACGCCCTGCGCGACTCAAGCAGATGCTGCGCAAATACGTACGCTGTTGTGCCACCACCGATTGCAATCACATCTCCTGGCTGAACATAATCCACCGCCTTAGTGGCGATTGCATCCTTAAGACCCATATCCATCTGCGACTTTACGGAAAATAGCGGCTCCGAAAGAAGCGTGTTAGTTGTAACAGCACCACCATGCACGCGCTTTAGAAGACCGCGATCCGAAAGCTCCGCAATATCCCTGCGAATTGTCATTGCAGAAACGGCGAGTTCCTTAGAAAGAGCGGTAATACGCACGGCCCCCCTGGTGCGAAGGCGGCTCAAAATCAATTGTTGACGCTGTGAAGAAATCATGTGAACATTATCGCACAAGTAAACGCAAAAAACAAACGCAAATGAGCGTTTCTAGGCTCAAAACGTTAGGTATTTAACAAAAAACGTATAAAATTTGGCAAAACGAACAAATGCTTGTAAAACGCAACGCTCATTACTTGTTGTTGCGCGAGGTTTGAGTATTTCTCTCCTCGCAAGTCCCGTCGCTACGCTCCTCTTTTATTGCTCGTATAGAAATACATCAAACCTTCTGAATATCTAGGACTTTTTCGTATCTTTCATCACCGAGATTCTCGATTTTTCTTCTTCATTCGATGAATCACCACCTTCGGCGCTGAGGTTCATCTCATTCAGGGCGAAAAATCTCAAATCTCTACCTCACTTGTCGTAATCTATGTGAGTTTATGTGGTGCGTTTGTATCTGATTCACAGCGTGTAGAGCAACAAAAAGATGGGCAGATATCAGTATTGATGATGCGTATGATCGTGCATAACGTCTTTATGCTCCGACGCGTGCGGAATGTGCAAAACGCGCATACGGTCAATCGCCCTGCGTGCAAGCTGATGCGCCGAACCCGCGCCTTCTCCCTTAACGCCAAAAATAACAATCAAAGCCATAATAGCCGTAATAATCGCGCTAATCCTCAAAGTCCATTGCACGCCAAAAATACTAGCCGCAACATTATCCGCACTTCCAACGCCCGTAAGAACGTGATGCCATTGCGTAAAAGTGGCCATTGTTACAACAAGCACAGGCGCACCAATCGCACCCCAAAGCTGGCGCATTGTGTTAGTCACAGCAGATCCATCGCCAAGCTCGCTGCGTTGCAAACAGTTTAATGACCACGTTGTAACAGGCATAAGCAAGAATCCCATGCCAATTTGACGCGTAAATTGCCAAATAGAAATCCACCAAATCCACGTGTGCATGTCTATAAGACTCATCATGACTGTGCCAAAAAGCAAAATCAACGAGCCAGCCATTGCCACTGGCCGCACGCCAAAACGATCCAGCATACGCCCACCAAAGTATTGCGAAATGGCCATTCCAAACGCGCCAGGCAAAAGCACAAGGCCGCTCATAGTGGCAGAAAAACC
This sequence comes from Gardnerella sialicivorans subsp. sialicivorans, assembly GCF_056746795.1. Classification (NCBI taxonomy): domain Bacteria; kingdom Bacillati; phylum Actinomycetota; class Actinomycetes; order Bifidobacteriales; family Bifidobacteriaceae; genus Gardnerella; species Gardnerella sialicivorans. The sequence continues at coordinate 56,719 of NZ_JBWPXA010000003.1, read as the reverse complement.
GCGATCAGACTGAATATAAAGCGGAATAACAACCATAATCGAGCTAAACGCAAAGAACGTTAAGCATGCGCAAGCAGTACCAACTGTAAAATAGCGATTCTTCAAAACGTTAATGCCAAGTAGCGGCTGCTTACCACTAGCATGCGCGCGCAACTGTCTAGCAACAAACCACGCCACACCACACGCGCCAACAATCATAGGCGCCCAAGAAAACGCGCTAGCAATTCCGTACGCTTCAATATTTGTAAAGCCAAACATAACGCCGCCGAAGCCAATAATCGAAAGCCCAACGGAGAAAAAGTCGGCTTTGGCGCTGCGATCTTGCTCACCAAAATTGTGCAAGAAGAATGCAGAAAGAACAATAGAAATTACGCCAATAATGCTAAGCGAAAGAAAGATTGAACGCCACCCGTTAAAATCGGTTTGCATGCCACCAACAGTTGGGCCGATTGCAGGCGCAATGCTCATAGCCATACCAACGCTGCCCATTGCCATTCCTCGCCGTGTTACTGGGTACACGGAAAACACGGTGATTTGCAACACTGGCCACATAACGCCCGTGCCAATCGCCTCTAAAGTTCGACCAGCAAGCGCCATAATAAAGTCATTGCTAAGCCATGCCATAATTGAGCCGAGCGTAAAAAGAATCATAGACGATATAACGATTTGACGCGTGGAAAATCGCCTAGTTAAAAACGCAGTAAGCGGCACCATAATGGCCATAATCAGCTGAAAAATAGACGTAAGCCACTGACCTGTAGTAACACTAATGTTAAATTCGTGCACAATAGTTGGCAGCGCGGCCGTAAGTTGCAATTGCGCAAAATTACCAATAAACGTTATAAAAGTTAGAATTGCCAAAGAAACCAAGGCTGCACGCGTAAGACGATTATTCTTATACGCTTGCTCACCAACAAGAGCATGGCTAAGTTCATGCAAATTCCCAAAAGGCTTGCATTTATAAGACTTGCTAACAGAGTCACCACTCTTATTAAACCATGATTTTCTAGGCAATATTGTCACTTAAACTTCCTTCCATATTTGCAAAACACGCATAAAATAATCAGCGATTATTGCAAAATCAAGAAATATACTCGACTCTACAATAATCGCCTTAAAACAAGCTATAAGACTACTCCGTGAGTTTGTTGTTTACAAAACTAAAAACCCACGATTCTCTATAACCCCACGATTCTCGAAAAAATAATTACAAGTCAAATCAGTAGCTTCTGTGCGATAGCCAATGTCTGTAGGCGCCTTGAATAGAGCCATAACGACCATTGCAATAATTCCAGAACCAACGAAGCTGAGTTTGATAATTAGTTGCCCAATCGGCTCCCATAGAAGACATCTTTCTTCCAGGCAAAGCTTGAGGCAAGCCATATGCGCCAGAAGGATTCATAGCATTTACGCGCCAACCCGATTCATGCGAGATAATAAACACAGTAGCAGTAAAATCAGCCTCGCTGTATCCATTTGAAAGCAGCCACGAATGAGCCCACTCTTGCATCTCGCCAGCTGGAACTGTGGTTCCAATAGACTCAGCAGAAGCAGAATCTACACTAGCGCCGCCAGTTCCAACAAGAACAACCCTATCTTTTGGAGCTTGCTTAACAAAAGACACAAAAACGTTGGAAGACACAATCTTCTTGCCAGCACGCGTAACGATTTTGCTCGTTTCCATAACGCCAGGCGCACCTTGATCTTTAACCTTTTCTGTACCTTTTGGAAGAGCCGACGTCTCTTTTTTAACCGTATTAAAAGCAATAGGCTCGTCGGAAGTTTCAAGCTTGGCACCAGCGCGCTTAATAGTTATAACAGTAGATTCGCTAACCTTTGAATCAAGAGACGGCGTAACAACGTCGTGCGAATCCAAAGTTATGTCCCCCGCTTCTAAAACGGACTTAACGTTTGTAAAATCTGTTCCAAAAACCGCGCGATGATGGCCATTTATATTTACAGTAATATAAGAAGTTGCGCCTTTTTTAGATGGTTTAAGCGAGTTTCTGTATGCACCACGAGAAACCTGATTTTCGCTATCTGTAGCCGAATAGGCGGTTACATAAGACTTTGCGGAATTCGATTTGGAACCAGAATAAAAGTTTCGAGAAACAACTCCAAGAACTACAACAGCCACAATACTAATAAAAATCACTGCAACTCTTGCCCATTGACGCATGCTCAATGAAGTAAGCGTAACAGTTTTCTTTCTGTGACTTGTCATAACTCTCCTTGATAGAAGTTAGTGCAAAGTGTAAATCTAAAACGTTATACGACTTTTTATACAATCTTTTATACGATTTTAGTTATACGACTTTTTGCACAAAGTATATGTAATTGTAGTCTTACGTAAAGAGAAGCGCTAAAAATCAAGGTTCTTGCGATTATTTTATACCCTTATTAAATTCACTTTACTCGCTTACAGAATCACCTAATTATCTTTACTGTTTTTAATTATCTTTACTATTTTCATCATCTTTACTAGGATCATAAGCCTTAGCTTGATTAACTAAATCTTCTAAATCAGCTGGAAGCAAAGCGCCAGCTTGACGATAAATAACATCTCCGCGCTTAATAACCATAACTGTTGGAACCGCTTTAATCGCAGCCGCACTCGCCAAATCTGGAGACTGATCAATGTCTACCTTAACAAACGGAACATCTTCAAACTTTGCGCTTACTTGCTCAAAAATCGGCCCAAAAGCACGGCAAGGACCGCACCAAGTGGCCCAAAAATCAACAACAACTACCTCGTTGGTGCTTGCAATCTTCTCAAAATCTTCTTGAGTAGCGTGAATAAGTGCCATTTTTACTCCTTAAAACAAGATTTAATAAATTTTACACGTACACATGCTCATTTGCGTATGCCATTCGCACCATGCTTATACGCATTATCTGTCGCCTTACGGCACTAGGCTAGAAAACATGCTTGATATCCAATTTATTCGTGAACATGCCGACGTAGTTAAGGAGTCGCAACGCAAGCGTGGCGAGTCCGTAGAACTTGTCGATGAAGTGCTTCGCGCAGATGATTTGCGCCGCACAAGCTTAAAGGCATTTGAGGCAGCTAGAGCCGATCAAAAAGCAATTGGCAAAAAGGTAGCGGCCGCAAGCGCAGACCAAAAAGCCGAACTTATTGCACAAACAAAAGAGTTAGCGCAAAAAGTTGCACAGTTTAAGGCTCAATCCGAGCAAGCTACTGCCGACTACACAACAGCAATGTGGAAGCTTTCTAACATTGTAGAAGACGAAGCTCCAGAAGGCGGAGAAGACGACTACGTTGTTGTTAAGAAGGTTGGTACACCTCGCGACTTTGCAGCAGAAGGCTTTGAGCCAAAAGACCACTTAACTCTTGGAACTGGCGTTGCTGGAATCGATATGCGCAGAGGCGTAAAGGTTGCAGGCTCTCGCTTCTACTTCTTGCGCGGAGCTGTAGCTCGATTGCAAATCGCAATGCTTACAATGGCTGTAGACCAAGCAGAAGAGCACGGCTTTACGCTTGCGATTACGCCAACACTTGTGCGTCCAGAAGTTATGCGCGGAACTGGATTCTTGAATTCGCACGCAGACGAGATTTATCGCCTTCGCGAGCCAGATGATCAATACCTAGTTGGCACATCCGAAGTTGCTCTTGCTGGCATGCATGAGGATGAGATCCTTGACTTAAGCAATGGCGCTTTGCGCTACTGTGGCTGGTCGAGCTGCTACCGTCGAGAAGCTGGTGCTGCTGGAAAAGATACCTCTGGCATTATTCGCGTGCATCAATTCGATAAAGTAGAAATGTTTGTTTATTGCAAGCAGGAAGATTCTCGCGCAGAACATCAAAAGTTGCTTGGGATGGAGCAAGAGATGCTTGCTAAGGTGGAAGTTCCTTACCGCATTATTGATACTGCTGCTGGTGACCTTGGTTCTTCTGCTGCTCGTAAGTTTGATTGCGAAGCTTGGGTTCCAACTCAAGGCCGCTACCGCGAGCTTACTTCTACTTCTAATTGCACGGAGTATCAGGCTCGTCGCTTGAATGTTCGCGAGCGCATAGAAGATGGCGGAACTCGCCCAGTTAGCACGCTTAATGGCACTTTGGCTACTACTCGCTGGCTTGTTGCTATTTTGGAAAATCATCAGCACGAAGATGGTTCGATTGATATTCCAAAAGCTATGCAAGCATACATGGGTGGCAAAGAGGTTATTGAGCCTACTAAGTGGGAAGCCTAAAAGCCTAACATAGCTTTAAGCCTTTAATTTAACGTTGATTAATAAGTGTGCAAATCAGTTTTGGTTTGCACACTTTTTTATTCGACATTTGCGCATTTTGTTGCAGATTTTGCCGAGTAGAGCTACAAAGTCGGGAAAAATTGACGGATTTTGTAGCTCGACACGCCGATTTGAGCAACGCGCCACTACTTTGTAGGCAGCTCTTGCGCAGAACACCCGTGCAAAACAGACGCCATACTCTGCTTTTCGGCGCTTGTAACGCTAAGGTCGTACTTATACTTAACAGCAATCTGCCTAGCTACATAACCGCATCTAAAAGACTTATTAGATGGAAGCCAATAGGCTGCGGAAGCAGAACCTTTTTCTTGATTTGCTGCTCCTTGCACGGCAAGAAGGTTTAGCATATCGTTACCAAACTTAAGTCGCTTAGCGCGATTCCACTTCCAAGCACCCGACTGCCAAGCGTTTTCTAGAGCCACAACGTGATCAATTTGAACAAGCGCGCTAGTTTTTCTGCCTCGCACAAAGTTAATATCTAATCCTGTATATGGGTCGTGTAAAAGCCCAGACGCCACTTTGCAAGATCCCGCATACTTAAAGCGAACATGCGTTAAATCACGCGCAAGAACGTCTTCTCGAACATCACAACCGTTTTTATCATCGTCTGTAGTTCTATACCCAAAAACGCTTCTGTTATATCCAGAAGCATGCGACTTATCTACTTTTAACTTGCTAAGCTTTTCGGCAGCATCTCCACTGGCAACGTATTCTCCAGTGATATTTCCAACATCTTGGTTGAGTTTAGGCAAAACTAAGCCAATAACAATTCCTACAAGAATCGCGAGCGCAATAAGCCATATAAAAGACGTTACGCTCCTAGAGATTGGAGCGTTGCTATAGCGCGCATCACCTACTCTACGGTTACTACGACCGCTACGGTTACTACGATTGCGCAGCATGATTAATATCTACAACCCAAGGAATACGACGTATAACAATGTTGAGCACTTGCTGAATAAGGCTAATAAGAATAATGATTGCCATAACTGCGTACACAACGTTCCATTGCGGATTCTTAGTTACAAGCGGGTGGATTGTGCTAGAAACAAGCATTATTGCGTTTGCGATTCCAATAAGAGAAACCGACATAAGAATCGCTTGCATTCTGCCGACTTTGCGCGATAATCTTACGCGTTGCTGAGCCAATTTTCGCATTGAATCAACAACTCGTTTAACGCAATAGTCTCCTTGACGGAATGCTAATACTTCTTGCAAACCAAGCTCTACATCGTCTACTTCTAGTTCAACCATTTTTTGGTCTAAATGAACTTTATTAATAAAGCTTTTAAGGCTCAAACTAAACAATCCTGGAATTACAAACACGATTAGCAAACAAATCACAGACGCAAAAATCGCGATTTGAACACTAAAGTAGCTTAGCAAAACGATTGCTGGAATAATCGAAAGAATCATTCCAACGCTCATACTAAGACCTGCCTTGTGTAAGTGAGCGTGATGAAGGTCTAGTCCTGCAAAAGACGCAACAAGCGTTAAGCATCTTAAGCATGCGCAAACAACTACAACAAGAACATAGTCTTTAACACCTAAGCCAAAAAGCGGCCTGCTTGCTATAGCAAACATTGCTGCGATTGCGCAAACAGGAATCAGCAAAGCGCAAACAATATTTATTACAGTTGAGAAGGCACTGAGAATGGCAAATAATGCTTTCTTTAAGTAAGACACTTTTGATTTTTTGCCACTATTATGCGCAATATTTTCATGCTCATTTTCACGCTCATCGCCACTTAAATCGCTACTTGTATCGCCACTTTGCGCGCTCAAATCGCCATTTGAATCACCACTTAGTGCGCCTACAGATGCAGCTCGCGCACGCGAATCACTAAACACACTAACTTTAACTAAATTGTCTGCACTAGTGGCGTAGCTATCGCTTGGAAGAAACACAAGAATAGTTGCTTTTTTGGCAATTTTGCGCAAAATATCGCATAAGTTTTTAGCTTCTTTAGCGCTAATATCTTTGGAAGAATAGTCAAAAATGTATACAGGAGTGCGGCGAATCAACGCGCGCGCCATAACAAGTCGCCTAAGAATGTCTTGCTTATTTTCGGCATGAATATTTTCTACTCGCAAGTCTAAACCGTTGTAATCTGCATAAACAACACCATCCGCGCGAGCAGCCCCAAGTGCCTGCCACATAGACGTTGTAGTAGCATTTTTAGACGCCATCAGTAAGTTTTCTCGCAAAGTGGCGGAAAACATGTGACTATTCTTGCGAACAATCGTTACAAGATCCGCCAATGCACCAGGATCTACGTTATTTAGAGTTATATAAGAAGGATTTCCCACAATATCGCCAAAATCAGATGCCACAAATGGCGAATCCGCACCCAAATCAGGCAAAGCGTAACTATCACTGTAAGATAGCGCAACATTCGATTTAGAGCTAAAAGTAACGCCATTAAGAACGTTATTCGCAACTAAATCGTAATACTCGCTTGGCATTATATTCAGTTTTCCACTAGAAACATTAAAGGATGCTCGCAAAGGACGATTATTCTTAACAAAATTACAACGAACATGAAGAGAAACGTTGCTAGCGCCATCTGGAATACTCAAAGACGACTTATTGTCTATTTTTTCTAGCACGGATTGTGAATATTCGGAATCCAAAGCAGATGAATTATTGGAAGAACCACCATTAGCAGCAACACTTTTGAACAAATCGCCAATATTATTTAGCCCCAAAACAGCACGATTTTTAATATGCATGCAATTAGCAACTCGGCGAATTGGATCCACACTTAACATAAGCAGAGGCAAAGTTAGCATTGCTGCAGGAAGACCAACAGACCTAACTGAAAGAAGCCAAACCGTGCAAACAACAGCAACAGCAACCATAAAATACGTCAAAAAAGCGCACAAACAACGCAACAAAACACGAACGTTATAAAGCGCAGTACAAAGAGCTAAAGCAGAAAAAACGGCCGCAATAAGGCAAATACTCGCTAAATAAGTGTTGATTGAGAACAACGCAATGCTAACAGCAAAAGGCATAGGAAAAGCTGCAAAAATTTGCGGCAAAAGCAAACCAGCCCAACGCTGAACCCAAGCAATATCTTCATTTACGCAAATCGAAGAATACTCAACAGAATCAGTACGATTAGCCGAACTGAGCGAAATCATAGATCGCAACATCTTCGGTCGAAGCTTCATAGCTACGCGAGTGCCAATCTCGGTAGAAAAAATACAAGATTGATGGAAAGCAACGTATTTTATAATCAAAATACCAACAAGCGAAATCAAATAAGACGTTAACTCAACGGAGCTAAGCAAAGATTTACCAGTGTATTTTGCTGGAATCAAAATAGGCGAAAGAATACCAACACAAACATACACAAAACCGATGTTTGCAAGAGAAGATATAGCAAGACACGCCGCTCTTAAGGCAACCAGATGTTTAACACCTGGAACAAAAGCAAAGAAACGACTAATCATTTAACTATCCTTTTCTTGTTCATAAAACCTACAAAACTTACAAAATCAATAAAACCTACAAAATCAACGTAGTTATCTTATGCATAAGAGCAAACACATTTAACACAATGCAAACAAACACAAAAACAGCCCAACATATAAACATCAAACAAATCTAATACTCACAGCACATCTAAACTCTTAAAGCATTATAAACCACTTTGCAAACCCGTAAAATACACTTTTACAAGCACTCTCTAACACACAGATTCACTACCTCTTACAACACATAAGATTACGCTAAACGCCAGGCATCAACACGCCGAATTGTAGATTGCGAGCTACACAAAATACACACTACACAAAATGCGCGCTACAAAATACGAGCTACCCCAAATGCCAACTCAAACGATGCAAATCGCTAGCGCCGTGCTCCAAAATCGCATCCCTATGCGCTTTAGAACCATAGCCCTTGTTATGCGCCCAATCGTAAACAGCATATTTTGGATTTTGCGCTAAATCAATCATCAACGAATCTCGAGTCACCTTTGCAATAACAGAAGCCGCAGAAACACTAGCGCACTTTTGATCTGCCTTAACTAAAGTGTGAACTTTTACAGAAAATTGCATACTAGGCGCATCAAAAGTACCTAAAGCTTTGCCAACGTAATTGAACGGACCGTCCAAAATAGCAGCAATCTGTGCATCTTTAAGGCTAGAGCGCATGCGATTTTGAACATCGTTAATCGCATTAATCGCAGCAACACCAAGAGCGTAGCTAATACCCCACTCGTCAATTTGACGATTTGTGCAAGAGCCAACAGCAAAAGCATCGCACCAATTTTCAATCGGCTCCAGCAAACCTTCCCGCTTATGCGCATTAAGAAGCTTAGAATCCGCTAAACCTTGCGGAAAACTGCCCGACTTAATCTTTTGCGCGCTAAAAAGAGCAGCTCCAACCATAACAGGACCAGCAAGACTGCCGCGACCAACCTCGTCTAAGCCAATAACCCAGTCAAATCCGCTGCTTATAAGGCTCTGCTCAAAGTCAAAAGATGGAATAATTGCCAAAATTTGCCTACTCTTAACTACTTATTTGCGATGCCTATTTACGTCTATTTACGTCTACTTACGTCTACTTACGTCTTACTTATTTGCAGATTTAGCTTTTACATTGTCAAAAGCATCGCTGTGATTTTCAAAAATACCCATACGATTAAACGGCCAAAAACGCATAAACGCAACACCTTCAATTTTAGAAATTGGCACTAAACCATCGTCCCCATCGTTCTTATGATACCTAGAATCCGCTGAATTAGCGCGATTATCTCCAAGAACAAAAACATGGCCTGGCTTAACTTTTACCTTAAAAGCAAATGCGCTCGGACTTACACCTGGCCTAATGTAAGCAGATTCAAGAACTGGAACGCCATTAACCAAAATCGGGTCGCCATCCCCTTTGCACTCAACTGTATCTCCAGGAAGACCAATAAGGCGCTTAATTAAATCTTTGCCTGAAAGAATGCCGCCACTGCTGCTTTCTCCGCTTAGCCAATTAGCAGGATCTTCGAAAACAACAATATCACCACGATTTAGCGGAAAAACCCTAGGAGTTAGTTTAGACGTAACAACGTAATCGCCTATATGAATTGTGTCTAGCATAGATCCCGACGGTATAAAATACACGCCAAGAATAAAAATACGCAAAAAAATTACAACAATAATAGGCACAAGATACCAAGCAATAAGCTCTTTCCAAGAAGTTTTGAAAAGCTTTACTGTTCTTGCTTTAGAGCCATTTTGCGCTTGCGAATTTTGATAATCGCTTTGCTCCGAATTATTACCACGCAAAGCATAATTCACATAATCGCTATGATTCACGCAATTACCAGAAACGTGATTTCCCCTTATTTTGCAATGTTTAGAGTGCATACCCCTCCTAGCACTCTTAGAACCAAAATTAAAAACGCTCATAACACCAAAGCCAGAAGCAAGATTACGCTTGACTTCTGGCTCGGGTGGAACAGGAGAAGGATTCAAGCCGTGACCTGCTACATTAACAATATGATTATCGCTATTTTGCAAGTCTTCGGAATGCATATTAATCCTTATGTAAATCCTTAACCTAAATAAATTTACTTAGCAGCGCTGTTGTCACGACGCTCGGCAATACGAGCAGCCTTGCCACGCAAAGCGCGCAAGTAGTAAAGCTTAGCGCGACGAACGCGACCACTACGAACCAGCTTAATCGAATCGATAGCTGGAGAATGAAGTGGGAAGCGACGCTCAACACCAGTACCAAAGCTAACCTTACGAACAACAAAAGTCTCGCGAACGCCAGCACCCTTACGAGCAATAACTACGCCAGTAAAAGTCTGGATACGAGTGTTGTTGCCTTCCTGAATCTTAACGTTAACGTCAACAGTATCTCCAGGACGGAAAGCTGGGATTTCTTCGGCAGCCTTAAGATGCTTAGCATCAAATGCTTCTACAGCATTCACCATAATAATTCCTCCATCGCCGCCGCATATCAGCGCAAGTTATATCAAAGTAAATTGTCTAATTTTAATTTTGACTTTTAAACTTTACTTTGAATAATCTTTCCCAAAAAGTTTGCTTTTTGGGGCTTCCATCCGCCAATCTTCAAAAGCTGGCTAGACTACTAATAAGCAGACTATGCGGCATCCGCTTATTGAAAGCATACGAACATAAATTTATGCTCAATAATGGACATTATTAAGCACTATTTCGCACTATTTTAGCGCGCAACGCCATTCAGCGGCGCCGTCTCAACAGTACGCGTTAACTCGTCGTCGTCGGCATCGTAGTCAAAAAGCTCACCATAACGACCCCAGCTAATCGCAATATCAAACTGCTGACGAGCCAAAGCGTCCGTGTGCTTACTGCGAAGCAAATCCAAAATCAACTCACCACGAAGCTTGCCGTTGCGGTTTCTGCTCAAAGCCTGGTCAATCGCGTGAACAAGAGGCGCATGCTCAATCGCAAGTCGCGCAAACACCTGCTTGCTGTGCAAAATGTCGGCATTATGCCACTCTTGACCCGCTTGCGTAATCGTAATATGACCATTTTCTGCTGTAAGCAAATCAAGCATTGTTCCAGCATCCACAAGTGGGAACAAATCATCGATTTCAAACGACAAATCCGCAGCCAAATCAGCCAAATCAATGCCATTCGGCTCTTCCGATATAACGTCTAGCAAACCAGCCATGCCTCCTGGCGTTGCGTTCGGCAGCAAGTGCACAGCAACTGGCTCTGACTTAGGCTCGCCAGCTTCCGCTTGCTCTTCGTTTTGCTTAGCTTCCACCTCTGCATCGTGATGCTTTTGAATAAGCATGTCGGCGATTGCAGCGGCTTCGGTTTCTTCCGCATCCGTTTGTTCCGCAGGCAAAGAGTCGGCAGCCGCACTAGGCGAATCGGAAGCTTCCATTGAATCCGTATCTTGCGATTCAAGATCGCTTTCTGGGTTAGAGCCAGTCAAAATCGCATAAAGATTATCTACCATCGCCTCAAATTCGGCACTATGCTTGTCTCTTGGTCGAGGCAAATCAACTTGCACGTCTGCAATCAAATGACCTGGATGAGATCCCAAAACCACCACGCGATCCGCCATTTGCACAGCTTCTTCAATATTGTGCGTAACGATTACAACAGACTTAATATCGCGCTCTTCGCTAGACCAAAGCTTAAGAACTTCTTGGCGAAGATTTTCTGCAGTAAGAACGTCAAGAGCAGAGAAAGGCTCGTCCATAAACAGTGCGTCTGGGCGCAAAACCAGTGCGCGAGCAATGCCTACGCGCTGACGCATACCGCCAGAAAGCTCCTTTGGATACGCTGTTTCGAAGCCATCCAAGCCGATTGCGTCGATTGCAGCAAGCGCAAGCTCCGTACGCTTCTCTTTGCTAACTCCTCTAGCGCGCAAACCAAGCTCCACATTGTCTTGAACAGTAAGCCACGGCATAAGTGCGAATGTTTGGAAAACGATTGCAACTCCTGGGTTTGGACCTGTAAGCTCGCGGCCGCGATACGTAACTGTTCCCTCTGTTGGCTGAATTAAGCCTGCCATTGTTCGCAAGAAGGTTGACTTTCCAGCGCCCGAACGCCCTAGAATTGCTACGATCTCTCCCTCGCGCAGCGTAAACGATATGTCGTGAAGCACGTGCTGAGTAGTGCCACTATCGGACGTAAAGCTTTGACTTATGTGCTTTGCGTCGATGATATCGCTTGTAATTGAAGATTGCGCAGCCTTTTCCGCGGTTTTGTTCAAAGTGTTCATAATTTTGCCAATCTTTTCGTAAAGTTTATAAGTTTTTAGGTTTGTAGGTTTGTAGGTTTATAAGTTTAATTTTTTTGAATTTATTGATTTAGTGATTAATGGTGACTAATAAGCAACTAATCATCGGTTAACTGCGATTAGCCAATCGCCTAATTCAACAAATCGCTTAATTCAACACGAATCTTTTTGCCGAATACCTTTGCAAAGGCGCCCAGAACAGTCGATTACTTAACACAACAATTAAGCTCATAACCGTTACTCCTACAAGCGTTTTTACAGAATCACCAACGGTTGTTGCATTCGTAATATACGCGCCCAAACCTTGAGTTGCCATGTGATTCTTGCCGTATTCCACAATCTCTGCCACAATCGAAGCGTTCCAAGCGCCACCAGCGGCCGTAATTCCGCCAGTGCACCAAGATCCAAAAATCGCAGGCAAAACAAGAGTCTTCCACTTAAGCACACGATTTAATCTAAAGCTTCTTGTCATCTCTTTTAAATCATCCGGAATCGCACTAGCGCCTGCAATAACGTTAAACAGAATGTACCATTGCGTGCCAAGCGCCATCAAAATAATACTTCCCCAACCAAGGTCAATGTGCCAAGCCATAAACCACATCATTGCAAATGGGAACACAAAGTTTGCTGGGAAGCTAGCCAAGATTTGCACAACAGGCTGCATAATGCGAGAAATCTTAGGATTCATACCAATATACACGCCTACTGGCACCCAAATCAGCGAGCTTACAAAAATCAACACAGCAACGCGCGCAAAAGTCAAAGCACCTAACACTCCAGCTGTAACAAACTCTTGCAAACCTGTGCGAGTTGCTACAAAGTAAAGCATTTGCGCAGCCGCAGCAATAATTAGAACAATCATTACAACGTTAAAAACTAAATCGCCAAGCTTGCGGGCAGACGCTTTACGAGGCCATTTTGCACCCGTGCGGCCGAATGGACGCGTAACCAATTCCAACCATTCGCGAATAGGCGAAAACAGCTTGCTAATAACTTCGTCTGCATGCGAATGACGAATCAGCGTTAGAATCGCGCTCTTTCGCTCTTCATTGGATGCGCTTTGCGTTATGCGGAATCGCTCTGCCCACGCGGTAAGTGGCTTCCAAAGGAAGAAGTCAATTGCAAGCACAACAACAATCATGGATAAAATGGCCCACCAAATGTTTCCAAGCTTGTTTTCTGCAGCAGATTGCGCAACAAAGCTACCAACTCCAGGCAGCGCGTAAGTGTGATTGTTTACGGAAATCATCTCGGAAGCAGTAAGGAAGAACCATCCGCCGCCAACGCTCATCATGCAATTCCAAAGCAACGGAATCATTGCGTTTGGCATATCCAGCACCCAGAATCGCTGCCAATGCGTAAGTTGCAAGCTGCGCACGGCCTCGTCCAGCTCCTTAGGCTCACTTAAAAGCGAGCGGTGGAACGAGAAAGTCATATTCCAAGCCTGGCTTGTAAAAATCGCAAAAATCGAAGCGGCTTCAACGCCCATCATCGATCCTGGGAAAATAACAAGCCAAATCGTTACTGTAGCCGAAAGGAAGCCAAGAATTGGAACGGATTGCAAAATATCTAGCAGCGGAATAAGAACCTTGCCCAAGCGGCGGCTGCGCGCTGCAAGAGAGCCGTAAATAATCGTAAAAATCAGCGACGCAATAAGCGCAAGCATCATACGAAACACGGATCTAAGCGTGTAATACGGCAAATTAATAAGGTCGGTTGAAACCGCGGAAGGTATGCCACTAGGGCCAATTGGTTGGTTAATGCGCTGCAAAAGGAAAGCGCTTACTCCAAAAAGCGCGATTATGCCAACGCACACAATAATGTCGGACCAAAAACGAGTGTTTTCGTCTACTTGCGCGCTGGCACCACTTTTTCCAGATGTTGTAAATATTGTCATGATAAGTCCTCTGGTAACGCGTATTTTCTTTGAGAGCCGCTTATCACCACTATTTTGCGTAATACTAATAAGGCTAATAAGCCCAATAAAGCTAGTAAGCCTAATCAGCTAAATCACTAAATCACTAAACGCAAGTATTCTGGCGGCGATTGCTGGCTTTTTTATATTCAGGGGGAACGTCCGTACTACTACTAATACTGTCTGAATCGTCACTTACAGCATTAACTGTATTAGCACTTTGATTACAACTTGTACTACTGCTACTGTCATTTTTCACGGCAATCACCTCCTCTAGCTTGTGCGCGCCAACGCAAAACCGTACTATCGCATCGTCATTGAACCGGACGGCAAGCAAGAGGACACAATGTGATTTACAAATCAAAAGAAATCAACATTAATCTTGTCGTTCAAGCTTCAGCTTCGCAGGGCGATGGCGTTGCATTAGTCGAAGCCTTGAAATCGACAACGACTGTTGACCAACTTGCAGTGTCTCCACTGTGTTGCGGCAGCAACCCGTATCCCCGTGGTAGCCTTACCTACCGACCGTGCTCATTATAAATTATCACCACTCTTAAGTCAACCTATTTTTGAATTGCCTTTTCGCGCTACGCTCTAAGCATAGAGCGCTAATTCCTTACTTAACGTTGCGCGAGGTTTGAGTATTTCTCTCCTCGCAAGTCCCGTCGCTACGCTCCTCTTTTATTGCTCGTATAGAAATACATCAAACCTTCTGAATATCTAGAACTTTTACGTGGTTTTTATCACCGAGATTCTCGATTTTTCTTGCTGCTTCAGCGAATCACCATTTCATGCTGAGGTTCGCTTCATCCGCTGCGAAAAATCTCGAATCTCTACCTTACTTGCGCAACAGCAAACAAGGAAGAGCATTCAGACAGGTTGGAGCAAAAAATAAAAAAGCCTCTTGAAGAGTTTAATCAACAAGAGGCTTTAGATCAACAATCAAATAAGATTGTTACACACTCACTTACTTGCGATGAGCGCGGTAGAAGCGAATCAAGCTCTGGGTAGAAGCATCCTGAGCTGCCAAAGCGCTATCATCCTTAGAAATTGCAGGAGTAATCTGCTTTGCAAGCTGCTTGCCAAGCTCCACACCCCACTGATCGTAGGAATCCAAGCCCCAAACAGTGCCTTCAACAAAGGTGATGTGCTCGTAGAGAGCAATCAACTCGCCCAAACTAAATGGAGTCAAAGCATCGCCAAAGATAGAGGTGGTTGGACGGTTGCCGCTAAATACGCGAGCTGGAACAATCTCTTCTGGAGTGCCTTCAGCGCGAACTTCGTCTGCAGTCTTGCCGAAAGCAAGAGCCTTAGTCTGTGCAAGATAGTTGCCCAAGAACAGCTCGTGAACATCTTGATCGCCATCTTTAGTAGGATTTGGCGTGTTCACAAAAGCAATGAAATCAGCTGGAATAAGCTGAGTGCCCTGGTGAATCAACTGATAGAAAGCGTGCTGGCCATTGGTGCCTGGCTCGCCCCAAAAGATTTCGCCAGTTTCGCTTGTTACAGGAGTGCCATCCCAACGAACCGACTTACCGTTGGATTCCATAGTGAGCTGCTGCAAATACGCTGGGAAGCGATGCAGGTACTGATCGTATGGAAGAACAGCGTGGGAAGCAACCTTGTAGAAGTTGCGGTACCAAACGTTGAGCATACCAAGAAGAACCACAACATT
The DNA here is from genome assembly GCF_056746795.1 of Gardnerella sialicivorans subsp. sialicivorans. Classification (NCBI taxonomy): domain Bacteria; kingdom Bacillati; phylum Actinomycetota; class Actinomycetes; order Bifidobacteriales; family Bifidobacteriaceae; genus Gardnerella; species Gardnerella sialicivorans. The sequence goes on along the minus strand of NZ_JBWPXA010000003.1, from coordinate 41,110 downwards.
CTTCTCGAATGGAGTCTCAGCAAAGTAAGTATCGATTGCATGGAAGCCGTGCAAGAACTCCTCAAAGCGCTCAGGTCCGAGAACTACAGCCAAAGAAGTACCAACAGCGGAATCTACAGAGTAGCGGCCGCCAACCCAGCTCCAGAAGCCAAAAGCGTTGGTTGGATTAATGCCGAACTCTTCCACCTTCTCAAGGTTGGTGGAAACAGCTACGAAGTGCTTTGCAACAGCTTCTGCCTTCTTTGCATCGCTGCCGTCAATAGCACCGCTCTCCTGAAGCTTGTTAAGCAACCATGTGCGAGCGCTACGAGCGTTAGTCAAAGTTTCCAAAGTGGTGAAAGTCTTGGAAACAATGATGAAAAGCGTGGTTTCTGGATCCAAATCCTTGGTCTTTTCTGCCATATCGTTTGGATCAATGTTGGAAACGTAGCGAGCGCTAATACCAGCGTCTGCGTATGGCTTTAAGGCTTCGTAAACCATGACTGGACCCAAGTCAGAGCCGCCAATACCAATGTTTACAACAGTCTTAATGTTCTTGCCAGTAACGCCCTTCCACTCTCCCGAGCGAACCTTGTTTGCAAAGTCGTAGATGCGACCCAAAACTTCGCGAACGTCGGCAACAGTATCTTGACCGTCAACAATGAACTTGCCAGCGTCTTCTGCTGGGCGACGCAAAGCGGTGTGCAATACTGCGCGATCTTCGGTGTTGTTAATGTGCACGCCAGTGTACATTGCCTTAGTGCGCTCGTCGAGCTTTACAGCCTTAGCAAGGTTTGCGAAAAGCTTAAGCGTTTCTGGCTTAATCAAATTCTTAGAAAGATCGAAGTGGAGGTCTCCAGCTTCGAAGCTCAACTTATCCACGCGACTTGCATCTTCGGCAAACCACTTCTTCAGGCTCACGCCTTCGGATTGCAACTCATCATAGTGCTTTTGCAATGCAGCCCATTCTGGGGTCTTAACGGCGTCAACTGGTGGATTGATGGCCATTTCTAGGTCCTTTCATCTTTATTAAGTGATGTGATGATTTAATAAATGTTTTAAGTCTAAGCACAATCTTTGGCACACTTAAACACAATGCAAAATCATCATGAATCGTAAGCAAAAATCATAATGTAAACAAGTGTAAAAATGAGCTTAAGCAAGGTGCTTGCATCACATCTTCCAATTGCCAAGATACTCACAAAAGCGGACAGAAATACACTTTGACTAGAACACATGCGAACATTACGGCGCGGCGCACTAGACAAAATCTAAATATTCATATATAGTATTTGATTTGTGCGCGAGTCGCGAATGCTTCTCGGGCAGTTGCCACTTTAGCTCAGTCGGTAGAGCGTCTCACTCGTAATGAGAAGGTCGACAGTTCGATTCTGTCAAGTGGCTCTTAAAAATCCATTTTTTGCCTGTTTAGGCGATTTTGCGCGAGTGGCGGAATGGTAGACGCGCAGGATTTAGGTTCCTGTGTCTTACGACGTGTGGGTTCAAGTCCCATCTCGCGCACATTTTGTAGTTTAATCACAAGTCTATTGCCGCTACTAATCGCAAGATACAATCACAACTCAAGTCGCGAGCTAAAATCACAAACTCAAGTCACAACTATTTAACAAACATAGCTTTTAATTCAGGCAAAAGCGCTCTTAGCGCACTTCCGCGGTGAGAAATCGCATTCTTTTCTTGCTGACTAAGTTGCGCGCTAGTTAAATCGTGCATTTGAACACCATCCCTAATAGGCTGATCGTTTGGCACAAAAAGTGGATCGTAGCCAAAACCATTGCAACCTCTAGGCTCGCGAATCAAGCACCCAACCATCTCTCCCACGCGAACAGTCTCAAAACCGTTGTTTTTCCACATAGCGTTTTCAAGATCCGCATCAACGCAGCCTTTAGGAACAGCAAGAGCCGCAGCACAACGGAATCGCGCTGTTCGGCATTGATCTGGAATATCTTCTAGCTGCTTAAGTAAAAGCGCGTTATTTGCCTTGTCATCTCCATGAACACCACTCCAACGAGCAGACAATATGCCTGGAGCCGCGCCCAAAACGTCTACAATCAAGCCAGAATCATCCGCTATTGCTGGCAATCCAGTTCTTGCAGAAACGTCTCTAGCTTTAATCAGCGCATTTTGCTCAAAAGTCACACCTGTTTCTACTGGGTCTGGAAGTCCAAGAGAGCCAGCAGTAACAAGCTCAATATGCTCCGATATTTCCGCAAACTCTTCGTTAAGAATCCGCTTAATTTCAACGAGTTTACCCTCATTATGCGTTGCCACAACAAGTTTCACGCTCGCAACTCCTTAATAATTTATCGAATAAACAGATATAAACAGATATAAGCTTCTATAAACTTCTATTTAATTTTGACTTAATTTTGACTTAAAGCTGCGCGCTGAGCCGCTTGAAGCTCGCGATTGCCTTTGGCTGCCAAATCAAGCAAGACGTTAAGCTCATCGCGATTAAACGGACGATGCTCCGCTGTGCCTTGAATCTCAATAAAATTGCCCGAACCAGTCATAGCAACATTCATATCTGTCATAGCTTGACTATCTTCTACATAAGGCAAATCAAGCATTGGAGTGCCATTAATAACACCTACAGAAACAGCGGAAACGGAGTCTTTAAGAACGTTTTTAGCACTGCGAATATGCTTGTGCTTTTCGGCCCAATTTAGCGCGTCTACAAGAGCAACATATGCGCCTGTAATCGAAGCTGTGCGCGTGCCGCCATCTGCTTGAAGAACATCGCAATCAATTTGAATAAGGCACTCGCCCATTGCCTTCATGTCTATAACGCCCCTAAGGCAACGACCAATAAGTCGACTAATCTCGTGCGTGCGTCCGCCGATTTTTCCCTTAACAGACTCGCGATCGGTGCGCTCGGCAGTGGCCCTTGGAAGCATTGAATACTCGGCTGTAACCCAACCTAAACCAGTGTCTCTCCTCCAGCGCGGAACGCCAATAGTAAAAGTGGCAGTGCACATAACGCGCGTGTTTCCGCACTCAATAAGAACGGAGCCTTCTGGCACGTTTGTAAAATTGCGCGTGATTTTTACTGGTCGCAACTCGTCTACATCTCTGCCATCAAAGCGAATAGGTTTTACAGATTCCAACATATCCTTAATTTGAGCCATAACTCAACAATTTAGCACGCGGCATTAACTAGCACGTGGCATTAATCTTGAGCAAAATCGCGATGCAAAAAGTGTGGTGCTTTTGTATCAAATCTGCTCGCTAAGCTCAAGCCACTCTTCTTCTAACGCGCTAGATTCGCTTTGATTCGCCTGCAACTTCTCGTTAAGCTCTTGCAAGCCAACAAAATCGCTAGGATCGTGGCTTGCCATTTTTTGCTCAATCGCACTTTTTTCTTCTTCAAGCTTTTCTAGTTTGCGCTCTATTGCCGCAACTCTTCTTGTAGCATCATAGTACGCTTTTCCGCTTAATTTTGCTTCAGCTTTTTGATTTGACTTTTGATTTGAATCTAATCCAACACCTTCTGCAGACTCCGACTTTGACTCCGACTTACCCCCATATTCTGCCGCAAAATCTGCCTTAGACTCTTGCATATTTGCACGCTCGTAGTCTTCCATAATCTTTAGATACTCATCAACTCCGCCTGGAAGATGGCGAATTTTCCCGTCAATCAACGCAAATTGCTGATCAGTCACTCGCTCAAGCAAGTATCTATCGTGAGACACAACAATCAAAGTTCCTGGCCAAGTGTCTAGTAAATCTTCCATAACGGCAAGCATGTCTGTATCCAAGTCGTTTCCAGGCTCGTCCATTATCAACACATTTGGCTCGTTTAGAAGAATCAAAAGCAATTGCATGCGGCGCTTCTGGCCGCCCGAAAGGTCTGCGATTGGCGTCATAAGCTGCTCTGGCTTAAAACCAAGCCTCTCCATAAGCTGACCAGGAGTCACTTCTTTGCCGTCGATTATGTAGCTTGGCTTATATCGGCTCAAAACTTCTTTGACTTTATATTTTCCAAGCTTTTCCAGCTCTTCTAGGCGCTGAGAAAGGACGGCAAATTTTACAGTTTTGCCAATATTTACATGACCTTTAGTTGGATGCAAAGAGCCGTCGATTATGCCTAAAAGCGTTGATTTTCCAGCACCATTGGCTCCCACTATTCCGAATCGGTCTCCTGGCCCTATTAGCCACGTTTGATTGTCTAAAATCATGCGTCCGCTAATCGTTTTTTGTAATGCTGCACACGTTTCTTTTAATGACGATTCTTCTTGTGATAATGGCGATTCTTGCGATTCTACTTGCGATTCTTCTACAGAAATCGTAACGCTACCATCATGCGTAGGTTGCGAAAATGGCGATTTTACAATATCCGCATCTGCTCCAACAGGCTTTGATGAATCCTCAAAAATTTGCGTAACGTCAATCAAATCAACAACTTGCTTACCAAGACGAGAAGTTGCCATTCTTTTTAGCTCAAGAGTATCTCGCATTGGTGGAACGTCTGCTATAAGCTCGCGAGCTTGCTTAACGTGGAATTTTTGCTTTGTAGAACGCGCTCGAGCACCTCTAGAAAGCCACGCAAGCTCTTTACGAGCCAAATTCCGCCTGCGCTCTTCGCGAACATCCGCCTGGCGTTCGCGCTCAACTCGCTGCATCATGTACGCACTGTAGCCGCCTTCAAACGGGTCGATTGCGCCATCGTGAACTTCCCACATAGAAGAGCAAACTTCGTCTAAAAACCATCTATCGTGTGTAACAAGCAAAAGAGCGCCCTGCCCGTCTTGCCACCTATGCAAAAGATGCTCCGCAAGCCAATGAATTGTAAGAACATCAAGATGATTCGTAGGCTCATCCAAAGCCAAAATATCCCAATCGTGCAGCAGAAGCCTTGCCAAATCCGCGCGCCTGCGCTGTCCTCCAGAAAGCGTGCCAACCTTAGCTTCAAGGTTGATTCCGCCCAAAAGAGACTCCACAATTTCTCGCTGCTTTGAATCTGCAGCCCACTCGTAATCCTGGCGATTTTCTAGCGCAGCCTGGCGAACCGTAGCATTATCGTCTAGCGGATCTCGCTGGCTTAAAATGCCAAATGTTAGGCCATTTCTGCGCGTAACTCTTCCCGAATCTGGGCTAATCACACCTTGAAGAAGCTTTAGAAGAGTGGACTTTCCGTCTCCGTTTTTGCCTACGATTCCTATGCGATCGCCTTCAAAAACGCCTTGAGTTACGTCTTTGAAAATCGTTTTTGTTGCAAATTCAAGGGAAACGTGTTCTAATCCCAAATCATAAGTAGGCATAACTCACAAATATAGCTGTGCTGCTATACCATTCGCAACGACCTGCCTTTTTCGCTTAGAGCGTAGCGCGCTAATGCAAGTCGATTCGCTTTGCACCAAAATTGCAAAATGCTTAAGGTCGTATAGTATTGAATCATGAGTTACGTATCTGAAAATTCTTTACACAATGCTGTGAATCTTGCTGCAACAGACCTATTTACTTTTAGCTACAAGCACATTATTAAGCCGCACTTAGTGTTTAATATTCCGCCAGACGAAGCACATGACCGCATGATCGCATTTTGCAAAATAAGCGAGCGCATTCCTGGATTAATGTGGCTTTTGCGACAAATGCTTGACTACACGGATCCAATTTTACAAACGCAAGTTATGGGAGTAGATTTTGCGAATCCATTTGGCTTAAGCGCAGGACTCGATAAAAACTGCGATTTGTGCACAGTTCTAGACAACGCTGGTTTTGGTTTTGAAACAGTTGGCTCCACAACTGCTCGCCCATGCGCAGGAAATGCTAAGCCTTGGTATCATAGGCTTCCGCAATATGATTCGCTTCTTGTTCATGCAGGTCTTGCAAACGACGGCAGCGAATTTGTGATTCCTAGAGTAGAAAAAGCGTGGACAAATGCTAAAAGCATGCAACTTTCTGTAAGCATTGCGCGAACTAACGATAATCTTGTTGGTGATTTAGACGAAGGCATTGAAGATTATCGCATATCTATGCAGCGCGCAAGCGGAAAAAGCTCGATGATTGAGGTTAATATTTCTTGCCCAAACACTATGGCTGGCGAACCTTTTAGTAATCCAAATGCTTTAGATAAGCTTTTTAGTGTTTTAGATAAAGTTAGCAGACCTCAGCCAACTCTTGTAAAAATGCCTTTGAACTTAAAGGGCGGATGGCCTCAATTTAAGTCTTTGTTAGACATTTTAAGCGCACATAAGGTTGATGGCGTGAGCATTGCAAATTTGCGCAAGAATAGAGATGGACTAGACATTCCTGCAGATTGGAAAGGTGGAATCTCAGGGGCTCCAACATTTGCCGCAAGCAATGAGCTTATTAAGCGAACTAGAAGAGAGTTTGGGTCTCGCTTTGCAATTGCTGGAATTGGTGGCGTATTTACACCAAAACAAGCTTATGAAAAGATTCGAAGCGGAGCCGACTTGGTTATGTTCGTTTCTTCGCTTATGTACAGAGGCCCTCAACAAATTACAACGTTAAAGCGCGGTCTTGCAAAGATTCTTAGAAAAGACGGCTTTAATAGTGTTAAGGATGCTGTTGGAGTAGACGCGCTCTAGGCGAGTCACACTAGTGACATCACACTAGCAACAACACACTAACGAGTTCCGCCAGAATACAAGCTGGAAGTATCGCCACTGCTGGCGTCACCAGAATATTGGTCTTGCCTTCCGTCACCCGTTGCGTAGCGTCCGTTTGTAGTTGCATCTTGTTGCGAGTTTTGATCACCTTGCGAATCCTGAGAGCCTTGTGCACTCTGATCGCTTTGCGAACCCTGGCTTTGCTCTTGAGCTGCCTGCCTGCGCGCTTCTTCTTCCCTATCACGCTGCTGTTGCAACTCATATTGCCTACGCATCTGCTCGCTAGTCAACGGCATTTTTCCGCCAGCCATATACTTTGGATCTGGTTTTCCGTAATCGTTATCCATAGGCGTGTTAGATGCCTTTAGGTACGTATCCATAAACTTTTTCCAAGCAGGCATAGCGATGTAGGTACCATACCATGTGCTGTGGTAGACGCCATTAATGCGCATGTTGTTAAAGCTTTTTTGAACTTCCGCATTTCCAACCGCAATAAACGCAGATACCTTGTTTGGCACAAATCCAGCTGTTGCCATGTAAAAGTCTTCGTTAGTACCAGTTTTAGTAAACGTTTTTCGTCCACCTTCTAGCTGAGCCATATGTGCAACACCAGTTGGCTGAACAACGCCTTGATTAATGGCGTATGCTGCTGTTTGAGCAACCTTCTTTGGTATTGCTTGATGGCAATTAGCGCTAGGAACACGCAAACGCTTACCGTTCTTATCTACTACACGCTTAATAGCTATAGGATCGCATTGAACGCCATTAGCTGCAATTGTTGCATAAACATTTGCCATTGTAAGCGGCGAAGCTTGTACAGCACCAATCAACATAGGAGGATTAAACGAGTTCTTAGAGAACACGTCTTCTTGACCAAGTGGAGAATTGTGATACCCCAACGTTCTAGCTGCTTCCGCAACAGCGCAAAGCTTAAGCTGGGTTCCCATTGCTGCCTGAATAGTGTTATGAGAATGAACAAGACCCATTAAAGGCGTTTCTGGGCTAACACTACCGCCGCCAGAGTTTTGAACAGACCAGCGCCCAATTCCACGATACCTTGCGCAAGAAAAATCGGTATTGTTATAAAGCATGCTTGTTCTTAGAGGCTGATTAATCGACTTTCCAGCAAGCAGCCAAGCAACAATGTTAATTGGCTTCCACGTAGAACCAATCTGCCAGCCTAAACCTCCGCCGTCTCGCTCGTCTACAGCGTAGTTAATCGCAGTGTGTGTAGGGTCTGATTTTGCTGCATCTGTAGCATCGTAAATACGGTTGCTTCCAAATCCAAGAACTTCTCCAGTTCCAGGCTTAATCGCAGCAATCGAAACTTCAAAACCGCTTGGATCGTGGATTGGAACAGTAGCCCTAGCTGTGTCCATTGCAGAAGAGTTTGCAAGAATATCCATTGTTGTGTAAATGTCTAATCCGCCTTCGTTAAGAAGCTTTTGACGCGCAACAGTGGTTTTACCAAACTCGCGAGAATTCAATATTTTTTTAGTAACGTAATCGCAGAAGAATGCAGCGTCTCCAGCAGCTTGGCATCCAACATTTGCAACTTCGTGCTGAATATTAAGCGTATCTTTAATTGGAATTTTTGCAGCATCATCATGCTCTTTTTGGCTTATAAAATTCTGCCTGAGCATTAAATCAAGAACAATATTCCTCTGTTTTTGCGATTCTGGCCAATTTTCTTCTATAGAAGGATCGTACCTTGAAGGATTTTTTGTGATTGCAGCAATCGTTGCCGCTTGAACAAGATTAAGCTTTGCAGCCGTAGTATTAAAGTAACGATGAGCAGCTGTTTCTACACCATAAAGATTGTTACTACCAAATTGTGCAACGTTTAAATAGCCTTGCAAAATCTCTAACTTTGAGTATTTTTTCTCCATTTGAATTGCGATTAGCATTTCTCGCAATTTTCTAGCAACAGTACTTTCTGCAGCATGATATTCCGATATAGGATCGTTATCTTCCTTAGCTTTGATCATAAGAACGTTTTTAACGTATTGCTGTGTTAAAGAAGATCCGCCTTGCATATCTGACTTTTTAATAAATGTTTGCACAAACGCACGCATAACACCTTGAACGTCTACGCCAGAATGTTCAAAGAATCGTCGATCTTCTCGAGCAACCATTGCCTGTTGCATATATTGCGATATTCGCCTAAGTGGTACAACAGTGCGGTTTTGAGCATAAAAAGTTGCAATAACCGTTTTGCCATCGGAAGCGTATAATCGCGATTTTTGAGGCAAGGCAGTAACGTCAAAATCAATACCATCTACCCTAAGAGAAGGCACAACAGACTTAACAACGCTGTTTATGCTCATTACCCCTGGAACAAAGAGAATACTAGAAGCTACACCACCTGCAACACACAAAGTGATGTACGTAAGAAACAGTGCGAGTACTCTACGAGTTGTTAGGGATTTCTTTTTAGGCATGCGTACTATTCTAGAGGCTTGCCTCTACGTTGCGGCACGCAAAAACCGCAATTTACAAGATTTATAAGATTTACGCGATTTGCACGATTTATCTTTCTGCTCGGCGAATCAACATTCCAGGCTCGTAAATAATAATCGACCTTCCATGTCTTTTAATCCAACCTCTTTGCGCAAAATCCATCAACGCTTTATTAACTGTTTCTCTAGAAGATCCAACCAATTGCGCAAGCTCTTCTTGAGTTAAATCGTGAGGAACAAGCACGCCTTCTCTAACAGGCTCTCCAAATCTAGAAGCAAGGTTCAAAAGCGTTTTTGCTAATCTTGCTGGAACGTCCATAAAAACAAGATCAGAAATATGCTCGTTGTTTGCTCTTAAGCGAGCAGCTAAAACTTGAAGCATATCTACGGCAACTCGCGGATGATGACCTAACCAGTTAAAAAGCACTTCATTTTCTAGCCACAGCACGCGAGTTTTATCTGTAATAGCAATCGCAGAAGCCGTACGCGGCCCGCCATACGGGTCAAAAACAGGAATCTCCCCAAGAATTTCCCCATGCGTGTGAATGCTAAGCAATTGCACACGATTATCTCTAGAATGACGAACGAGCTTAACGCGTCCGCGCTCCAAAAGATACATGCGGCGATCCGTATCTCCTTCGTTAAAAATCGCCTGCCCCTTAGAAAAAACCGACTCATGCAAGTGTTCTAGCAGCTCCCTCGCTTGGTCTAGTGGCACTTGCTTAAATAACGCTGTATGCGTTAATGGAAGGTCTTCCGCATAGGGCTTATCTGGCTTAATTCTTACCACAATCAGCCTCCAATGTGTTTTAAGGATATTCTACGAAATACCCATGGCATCTAAACACCACGCGTTTTCGTAGCAAACTTCTTCCCACTTTTTATATCTACCAGAGCCTCCGCCGTGGCCACCTTCTGTTTCAATGCGCGCAATCGCATCCGCTCCAGCCGCTTGCAATCGCGCAAGCCACTTAAGCGGCTCCGTAACAAGAACGCGAGTGTCGTTAATCGAAGACGTTATAAGAATCTTTGGAAACTCACTTGCATCGACGTGTTCAGGCACATTCTCGTAAGGCGTATACGACTTTAGATACGCGTAATCTTGCGCATTGTGCAACGGGTCTCCCCACTCGTCCCACTCGGTAACAGTAAGCGGCAGTGAGTCGTCCAACATAGACGTAAGCGCGTCTACAAAAGGAACGTCCGCTTCAATTCCTGCATAGCATTGCGAAGCCATATTTGCCACAGCTCCCATAAGAAGACCGCCCGCGGAACCACCATTTGCAACAGTCTGATTCGCATCAGCATAACCTGCTTGTTGCAAAGCGCGCGTAACATCTACAAAATCTTCAAAAGTGTGTTTTTTATTGCGCCGCCTGCCATTCTCATACCACGCGCGACCCATTTCTCCGCCGCCCCGAACATGCACTTGAGCAAAAAGCACGCCTCTGTCTAACATGCTTAAACGCGCAACAGAAAAATACGGATCGCTGCTAATCTCGTACGCTCCGTAAGCGGTTATAAACATTGCATTTGTTTTTGCAACAGCGTCTTTTTTCCACACTAGCGAAACTGGCACGCTCTCGCCGTCTCGAACTTTAACCCACACTCGTTTTTCTGCGTAGTTGTTTTCGTTAAAATCGCCTAAAATTTTCCCGCGCTTAAGTAAAACGCTTTTACCTGTTGCTGGGTCTAGTTCTTTTAACGCTCCAAGAGTTGCGTAACTTGAGCAAGAATAACGTATTTTTGGCGCTTCATAACACGGATTTCCCGTTGCTCCAATAAGACTGATTCGACTATTTTTTGCTTGTTCAAGACTTATTTTAGACAATTCTTTGCGAGCGCTAGCGGAACGGAAGCTTCCGACTTTTGCGCAAGAATCGCAAGAAACTAACGAATCGCAAGAATCCGCAGACTCGCAAGAATCTTCCACAAACCCATCTTCTTTTACAAGGCGGAATCTCCATGGGCAGCCTGCCTTAAAATCTTCAACAGCATTGCTTTTAGTCATAACTGCTAATTGAGGCAAGCCATTCGCACGGAAAGAAAGAGCAACGTAGTTTTTATAAACGCTTAAACCATCTACGCTCAAGCCGCGCAAACCTTGCAAAATCTTAGGATTTTTGCTGTTGTAATACGGCGCACTAATGGCCTTTTTACTCGCGCCTTTTTCTATTAAATCGCCATTTTGGCATCCGTATGGAGACCCTTGCGCAACACAGATGCCTTCGCCAATATTAAATGGCATTGAATCCGCAGAGTGCTTCCGCAAATCTATAACATCAATTTGAAAATTAGGATTTTTAAGATTGTGGCTTACAAACATTAGTGGAATGTCTTTGCCATCTTCTCCAGAATTCTCAAAGCACGCAAACGAAACGTCGTATTCCACGTTTTCTATAGGCTTAAGCACCATTCTAAAATCGCCTTCTGGAGTGCTTAGAGGCAGCATTAACACGCGTGAAGTGGTTTTAGAACTGCTGTTTATAATAACGCTTCGCTCGTCGAAGCTTTCGTACACGCTAACAAAAAAGCGTTCGTCTAAATCTTCAAAAACTTTAACGTCATTTTCTACACTTGTTCCAACCCTATGCCTAAATACTTGATATGGTCGCCAAGCGCTGTCTAAAGTTACGTAGAAAACCCATTTTCCATCTGGCGTTAAAAGCGCGGAAGATACGCCTTTGATGCAATCCGAAAGTGTTACAAAACTGTTGTTATAGCGAGTGTTGTAATCGCCACTTTCGCCACCATTTTCTTCAACATTTTTGCAATCAAAGCCGCCACTTTTGCCATTAAAATCGCCACTTTTCTCCGAGCAAAAATCGCGAATATAAAAGTCAAATCTTTCATCACCCTTAGAGTCAACTCCAAACAGCATTCGACTTCCGTCTAAGCTAATATCCATTCCGCCAAGCTGAAAGAATCCGCCATTAAAACGGTTAGCTTCTATATTCGCATCAAAAATAACCTCTTCGCGTGGCGTTTGACCAGCATGCGCGCGCTCATCTATAACGGGTGGATTCCAATCATCTTCGCTCTTAATTTTCATACGGCATTGAACGCCATATTGTTTGCCTTCTTCTGTTCTAACGTAATACCAATAGCCGTCCATGCGCGTTGGAACCGACATATCTGTTTCTTGAACACGACTTTTTAGCTCGCTAAACAAATGTTTACGTAAAGGCTCTAAACTAGAAACGCGTTTGCTAGTGTACTCATTTTGAGCGTCAATATAATCACGCAACTCCTTGGATTTAGTGTTATTCATCCATGCATATTCGTCTACGAATACATCGTTATGAAACTTACGAACGTAGTCAACTCGTTTTGCAAGAAGTGGCTTTTTAACAGTATTAAAATCACTATTAACAGTATTAAAATCACTAACTTTTAGCGAACTATCTTCCATTTATAACCTTTACAACCTTTATTATCTTTACAATCTTAACAACACTTACAACTACAACACTTAAAACACTTAAAACACTTAAAACACTTAAAATCAGTCTTTGATTAAAATCACGCTTTGCTATTAACAGAATCAGCAATAAACGGAATCATAATATCTTCCAGCAAATTGCCATTTTGAGCAGCAAAGAATGGAACACCTTCAAAAGTACCAGCAGCACCCTTAGCTTCAACAAAAATACCATTGCAAGTTTTAGCAACTCTAGAAGATGCAAGAGTCACGCCAAAATTCTTAGACATGCTTCGCCTAAAATCAACCAAAGTTGCGTCTTTTTTAAGCTGACGTATGCCAACAGCAAGAACGCGATCTGGGAACTTTTCAATGATTTTTGCATAAGTCGAAGGATCCTTTTGGCCGTCATCTCCAATAAGAATAAATCGCATGTCTGGAAAATCATCCATAAGCTGTTGAGCAAACTCAAGCTTGTGCTGCGGGCCAGTTGGAACAAAAGTCTTAGGACGCGGGTCTAAATCCCTAAGAAGAAGAGGTCCTGCAGGAAAACCCTCGCGCAAAATAAAGTGTCGAATTGAAGCTTCCACATTCCAAGGAGAAGTGGATAGATAAAAGAATGGAGCGCTAGGAATTGAATCCTTAATACGCCTAAAAAAGTGGCTCATTCCATCAACAGCATGCCTATGCTCGGGGTTCATAATAAGCAAATTGTAAGCAGCTCTAAGAGGAGAAGGCGCTTGAGTGACCATAATAGTATCGTCAACGTCGGAAATAATACCTAAAGGCGTTTGCTCCGATATAACAAACATGCTTGCTTCAACAGCATTGCGATTATCAACCGTGTACGAAACCTTGTGTTCGCCTGGCAAAAGCGACCTTTCGGTAACCAAATCCAAGTAACCCGAACAATCCGAAACGCAATACTCTGCGCTGCTGTTATATGCAGAATCTGGCTTATCATACACGGAAGAATCGCCAACCTGCGCCCATTCAACAGCAACATTATCAATACTTAGAGCAACCTTAACGCGAATTGCAGGAACAACAAGCATTGCGTAAATACCGCGCTTTAACGCGGAATGATGTCCATTTTTAGGCGCTAAAACGGTTCGGCAAATCAAGCGTGCGTAGCGGTCGGTACCGTAGCCAATATATGGCTCAACGCTAGGGAACCAGCCAAAATGCCGAGCGATTTTGCCACTTATACGCACCCAAAGTCCAAAGCTAGACGTTGCAAACTTTCTAGCAAATTGAACAATCGGAGGCTTTTTATCTAAGCGCTCTTCGCTAGAAGGAGTATCAAACAGCGTTTCTGTAACACGAACCTGGATCGGAGTGCTACTAACTCTTCTAGATGCAGCAGGCAAATTGCCCTTCAAATTCGCTGCTTTATTAGCGGACTGGTCCATCTGGTTGTTCTCCAACAACTTCCACAACTGTTCCGCGAGGGCAGTTTTCAAACACCCACTTTGCATCTTGCTCATACATGTTTATGCATCCATGAGAACCGTACTTTGCAGGATATCCTTGAGATATACCAACATTGTTCCAAAGAGCTGTGTGGAATGAGATTCCGCCGTTAAAGTAGCTAACCCAAGTAATTCCAGGCAAGAAATACCTAGAGCCGTTTCGGTTAAATCCGCGCATATCTTGCACTCGGTAGCGCAAGTAAATAAAGTACGTTCCGTTTGGCGTTTCGTAATAACCGTTTGAGCCACTGCAAACTGGGAATGTTTTAAGAAGCTGATCGTCTTTGTAAACGCTTATTGTTTGGTTTGACTTGTTAACAACAACTCGCATATCAACAGTCTTTTTTTCGATTCCAAACTTAACAACATTTGTTGGAACACTAAGCTTTGCATCTGCCGACTTTTCTACAGCTTGAACAACTTTATTTGCAAAGTCTTTAGAATACTTAACTTCTATACCATTTTCACCCTTAAGCGTTGTTAATATAAACTTTCCTTGCTTGTTATAGGTGTCTTCTTGGTCTACTTTTTGTTGATTAAGATTCTTAGCAAGCTCTTTAGAAAGCCATGCGTCGGCAGCAGAGGCATCAACCTTGTACGAAATCTTCTTTTTTGCACAATCTGCATCGATCTTAATCCAAGATGCTAAAACAGCCTTTGAAAGCGTAAAATCTTTTGAATCGCCATTATCTAACGTAATTTTTTTAGATAGCAGATTATTGAGTTGATCAACAGTTTTTTGCGCTACATCACGCTTAATTGGAGCTTCTACCCTACGAGAGCCAACCGTAACTTTTACTGTTTTACCAGGATTTTCTAGAACACGCTTAATTGCCTCACGAACTGGCAAAGTTATAATCGTACGGCCTGGAACACCATCTTCTACAACATAAGAGTTAGAAGAAGAATCGAACTTAGCTGTATACGGCATTGCCCTATCTTTTTCGCTAACAAACTTTTTAACAATGTACGCGTCCATGCTTTCGTTGTCTAACTTGGCTTTAAGTCCAACGTTTTCTTGCAACCAAGGCATAAGCATTGTAAACACGTTATTGTGCTTTGCGCGCATAATGTTTTGCACAGTTGCGCTTTTATCTACACTTACCGATAAGTCTTTAAGTGTTTCAACAGAGATTTTTCCAGAATCGTCTTTAATCTCAATCTTTGTGTTTTCAATCGCCCTATTTACAGCATCTGCGACTTTTTCAATCTGCGCGCCCGAAACTTCACTGCTGCCAGCAAAATGCACTCCAGGAGCAACACGGTTACGGAAGTATGCTTGCGACCCTACAAAAGCCGCAACTACAAGTATTAAGAAAATAATAAACGAGTAAAGCAATACAAGCGCAGACTTATTGCCTTTAACACGTTTTTTCGATACTTCAAATTGTTCAGTATCGTCGGATTCAAAAACGCTCATATTATTTTCTTGCGATTCAGACATAACCTTAAACCCCTGCTAGTTCTACGCGCAAACGCACGCTGTAAGTTTATCACTTGCTTAGCATATAAAAATCATATAAATGGCACTAACTCAGCAAACATGCCAATGTCAAAATGTAATTAAGCGCATAATCAAACTCATATTCAAATGCCGCAATCAAGCTCTAATCAAATGCCGCAATGCGTAAAATAACGCAATAAGTGATGAAAATGTAAAGAAATAATCAAATTTTATAAATATTGTCAAAATAATGTCCATATATTAAAGATGTGTGCAAGAATAATAAATATGCCAGATATGCCAATTCAAGCAACAATTGCGTTAATGGTGATTGTTTTTGCGCTAGTTTTTGCGCCATTCGTCATCATGATAGTTACGCGTACCTTGAAGAAGCATCATTTAGCAGAAAAACTGGCAGAAAGGCACGGAGACAGCGTTCACTACGCTTTTATACTAAATCCTTCTAAACCGCAAGCCGAAGAATACAGAAAAAGCATTAAAGAATATTGCGATTGCAACGATTTTACGTACGAAATAATAGATACGCAGCTTAATAAAGACGGGCGCGAATGCGCGTTAGAAGCTTTGAAAAATGGCGCAAATGTTGTTGTTGCTGTTGGCGGAGATGGCACTGTTAGAACAGTTGCGAGCGCAGTTAGCGGAACGAACCACGCAATGGGGATAATTCCAATTGGAACGGGAAATTTGTTTGCGCGAAATATGGGGATTCCTGTAGACGATGTTCAAGCTGCACTAAGAGTGGCAACTAGCCATGGGTCTAGGTTTGTTGACGTTGGTCGCGTTTTTATACTCGATAAACCGTACGAAGACCACGGTCACGCGTTTTTGATTATTGCGGGAATCGGATTCGACGCGCTTATGATAGACGACACTAATCCAGCGTTAAAAAAGAACATAAGCTGGCTTGCGTACTTTGTTGCAGGCGTTAAGCACTTGTTTGCGCCAAAATACCGCGGAGACGTTACTTTTACGCGCAAAGATGGAACGGATTACACATCTAGTGCAATATCTTTCCGCACGCTTATGGCTGGAAATTGCGGTCAGATTCCAATGTTTTCGCTTATGCCAGAAGCCGCTTACGACGATGGCATACTCGACTTTGAGATTATTGACACATCTGGCGGATTAATTGGATGGGCTAACTTATTTGGAGATGTTGTACACCAAACTGTTACTGGAAAAGCGCAACAAAGCCCATTTTCCACAAACTCTAAAATCGATCAATCGCAGGGGCTGGCAGCTACTGTAAAACTTG
Source organism: Gardnerella sialicivorans subsp. sialicivorans (assembly GCF_056746795.1). Lineage (NCBI taxonomy): Bacteria > Bacillati > Actinomycetota > Actinomycetes > Bifidobacteriales > Bifidobacteriaceae > Gardnerella > Gardnerella sialicivorans. Next base: position 24,469 of record NZ_JBWPXA010000003.1, on the reverse strand, counting down.
AGCGATCTGCTCCTGTGCAAGTTGACGGAGATATTTTGGGCTACACAAAACACTTGCGTTTTAGCGTAGATAAAAGAGCATTATGCGTGCGTGTGCCAGAGAGTTTGCAATCTTCTTTAACCCAAAATACCGCCGACTTACGTTAAAATACCATCGCCGTGGCAAAATAAAAAATTATGGTAGCAAAAAATGCGGGATTGCCCGCCACCCCAGAAGATCTAGTAGACGTCGACGCTTTGATTGGCGCTTACTACGATGAAGTTCCAAATTCCAACATTCCAGAACAGCGTGTTATTTTCGGCACGTCTGGTCACCGTGGTTCTGCATTAAAAACTTCGTTTAACGAAGCTCATATTGTTGCAATCACCCAAGCTATTGCAGAGTATCGCAAGAACGCTGGCGTAACTGGCCCTCTTTATATTGGTCGAGATACGCACGCTCTTTCTGAGCCTGCTCAAAAAACCGCTATTGAGGTTTTGGTTGCTAACGGTGTTCACGTTCGCGTGGATTCGCGAGGCGACTTTGTTCCAACACCTGTTGTGTCGCAAGCTATTTTGACGCATAATCGCGCAGCTGATGGCACTCAGCGTTTTAGCGGCGAAGGTTTGGCAGATGGCATCGTAGTAACTCCTTCACACAATCCTCCAACCGACGGTGGTTTTAAGTACGATCCTGTAACTGGTGGCCCTGCCCCCGCAGACGTAACTAATGCGATTGCAAACCGCGCAAACGAATTGCTCGACAATTACAAGTCCATTAAGCGCGTGCCTTTCGAAGAAGCAATCAAGTCTGATTTGGTTGAAGGCTTCGATTACCGCGAACACTACGTTAGCGATTTGGCAAATGTTATTGACTTCGATGTTATTCGCTCTAGCGGAGTTCGTTTGGGAATTGACCCACTCGGCGGCGCAAGCGTAAACTATTGGCCACTTATGAACGAAAAGTACGGCCTGAACATTGGCGTTGTACGTCCAGAAGTTGACCCAACTTGGCGATTCATGACAATTGACCACGATGGCAAGATTCGTATGGATCCAAGCTCCCCTTACGCAATGAAGGGCTTAGTTGATCAGCTTAACGCTGGCGCTTGGGATAAGTACGATTTAGTTGGCGGCACCGATCCAGATGCTGACCGCCACGGTATTGTGTGCCCTAACTGGGGTGTTATGAACCCGAACCACTACATTGCAGTATGCGTGGAGTACTTGTTCGGCGGCGCTCGTCCAAATTGGCCAAAGAATACTGCAATCGGCAAGACGCTTGTGTCTTCTTCTTTGATTGACCGCGTAGCTGCTTCCATTAACGCAAAGCTTGTGGAAGTTCCTGTTGGCTTTAAGTGGTTTGTTGACCCACTCTTTAGTGGCGAAGTTGCTTTCGGAGGAGAAGAAAGCTCCGGAATGAGCTTCTTGCGCAAGGATGGCCGCGTGTGGACCACCGATAAGGATGGCTTGATTCCTGATTTGCTCGCTGCAGAAATCACTGCAAAGACTGGAAAGAATCCTGCTCAGCTTCATCAAGACCAGGTTGCTCGCTTTGGCGAAAGCTGGTACAAGCGCGTAGATACTCCAACCACTCTTGAGCAAAAGCAAAAGTTTGCGGCTCTTAGTGGCAACGACGTTGAAGCGACTAAGCTTGCTGGCGAAGATATTACAGCAAAGCTCACTGAGGCTCCTGGAAACGGCGCTAAGATTGGCGGCTTGAAGGTTACAACTAAGAACAATTGGTTCGCTGCTCGCCCATCTGGTACCGAGAACATTTACAAGGTTTATGCTGAGTCCTTCGTTTCTCCAGAAGCGCTTGACAAGGTGCTTGAGGAAGCTACTGCTGTAGTTGACAAGGCTTTAGCGTAACGCTTTAATTGCGATTAGTTAAAGTTAACTTCGGTTAATCGAAGTTGATTTACGATTAGTCGAAGTTAACAGCTTTTATATATGCGCTGGTTGCTATGCTGCCAGCGCATTTTTTGAAAGGTTTTGCAATGATTGTTGTTTCTACAGACGGATCTGCTCTAGGAAATCCAAACGGATCAATGGGCTGGGCTTGGGCAGACCACATAGACGAAGCGGGCAACGCTCACGAGCACAATCACGCTGGTAACGCGGATGCAGGCGGAGCTACTAACGGCACGAATCAAATAGGTGAATTATGTGCAGTTCTAGAAGCTTTGCGAGCACATCCTGGAAGTGAGCCTTTAACAATCGAAAGCGACTCGCAATATGCGATTAATTGTGCAACAACTTGGATTCATGGTTGGAAAAAGAACGGTTGGAAGAACTCCAAAAAAGAGCCTGTAAAAAACGCAGAACTTATTCGCGCAATTGACGAAGAGATTTGTAAGCGTAAAGGCTCAGTTAAGTTTGTTTGGGTTAAGGGACACGCTGGAAACGCGGGAAACGAGAAGGTTGACGAGCTTGCTAGAACTTATGCCGAAGATTGCCGCAGCAAATTGAAGGATGGATATTTGCCATTAGAAGGGTGGAAATCGTTGATTTCTTCATCATATTCGGATGGCGTTGACGTTCCGCAAGACGCAAAAATGCTATTGGATGGAAAAATTTCTAGTAGCGAATACCACATTGGCAGATGCGTTGGAGAAGATATTAATCCTGATTTTAATGGCGATAATACGCGTGAAACAAGCCGTGAAACAGAGCGTGAAACATTTAGCGATGCCACTAAATACGCAAATAACAACGCTGCTTGCGACTCATCTACGCAAATCATTAATACAAATGACGAATCGAAAGCCATAGAAGAATCAAAAGACACAGACGAATCGCATGAAAATAACGAATCCAAATATAACGAATCCCAAAACAAATCAGAACAAAAATATAAAGCAGTTCCAGGATTGCGCGTATGCGGAACATTGCAATTTACGCCTGCTCCAAACACAAGCCCAAGTTTTAACGGAAATCCACGATTTATAACAGGCACAATACAGTTAAGCGGATACGTTATGCCAGATGGCACTTTTAACTTAGAGCCAACTGAATTTTATATTCAAACAAAAGCTGCAAACAAAACAGAATAAAATCTGAACGCAGACTAATATGTAGTATGTATGAAATAAGTGGCGGTTAGTAAAAATCGCTATAAACACGCTGGTATTTTAGCCACGCCAGCAAGAAAGACAAGAAAGTAGGCACACATGGATAAAGCACAACAGGACGCGCTTAAAAAGGCAGCTGGCATTGAGGCCGCAAAAATCGTACAAAATGGCATGATGGTTGGACTTGGAACTGGCTCTACAGTGCGATTCTTAGTAGACGAGCTTGGCCGCAGAGTTAAAGAAGAAGGCTTAAGCTTTACTGGAGTTACAACTTCTCGCCGCACTCAAGAGCAGGCAGAAGGCTACGGCATTAAGATTCTTGATATTAACGATGTTAACCATATTGACGTTACGATTGACGGATCAGACGAAGTTGATAAGAACTTTAACGGCATTAAGGGCGGCGGCGCGGCTCTTCTTTGGGAAAAGATTGTTGCAATCAACTCCGATCGCATTGTGTGGATTGTGGACGCCAGCAAGGTTGTAGATACAATCGGCAAGTTCCCACTTCCTGTTGAGGTAATTCCATTCGGATCCGCACAAGTGATTCGCAAGTTTGAAAAGCGTGGATACAAGCCAGTTTTGCGTCTTGACGCAGATGGCAAAGAAGTGCGCACAGACGAGAACAACTTTGTTGTTGACTTGCATTTGGAGCGCATTGACCACCCACAAGAGCTTGCTAAAGATTTGATTGAAACTGTTGGCGTTGTTGAACACGGCCTGTTCTTGAACATGGTTGATACTGTGATTGTTGGAGATCCAAACGGTCCTCGCACTCTTACAAATCCAAATAAGTAAGTAGCAGTCTACATAATCTAATATTTAACCAATCATTTCCCGAGAATGTATGTAAAATTAGTTAATTTGCATACGTTTTCGGGAAATTTTTTACAATCTTCAATCGCAATAAGTCAATCGAAATAAAAAAAGCGCTGGAAAATCCAACGCTTTCAAAAGTGTTACGTGCCCAAACGGGCAGGCGCGCCAAACAGCATTACTTACGCTGATGACGAGTCTTACGCAGCAGTTTGCGGTGCTTCTTCTTGCTCATCCGCTTGCGGCGCTTCTTGATGACAGAACCCATCTGAAGCCTCCATTCATATGTAAAGTGTGCAACTTGCCTAATGTTACACCGTTTTGACGACTTTGGAAAATCCTAAAGCAAAGTTTTACAAAAACACATGCAAAACATGCGCAAAACCATACGTTAAACACATACAAAATACATGCAAAACAGCTTATATTTTGCAAAGTTTACATTGGGAATTGCTTATAGAATCTTTCAACAGATTGCTTTGATCCAGTTAACTCAAACACAGCTGTGTCGTTTTGCCAAATGGCACTAGCTTTAGCTTTATTGCCCGACTCAGTCTTTAACACATAGCTGCCAGTGGTTTTTCCAGAAACTTGAATTTTTCCAGAAGCAACATCTACCCCACTTAATCCATCTAGCAAAAGCTCATATTGCTTATTCGCTAAGTCGCGACTGCTCCATTGAGCAACAACAAGCGAAACATCACTTCCAGATTCTCCAGTTGAATACTTAACTGTGTATTCTTCTAAAGGAGAAGCCGAAGACCATTTTGCGCTAGCAGAAGCATCAACACGAGCAAAATCAAGAACAGTATCTGGCATAGCTTTTAACAGAGCAGTAGAAGTGCTAGGCAAATCTTTAGCCTTAATAGATGGCGTTTTTGCAGAAGGCACATGCGTTTTAGCAGATTGTGCATTTTGCTGGTGATTTAACGCCCAACCTGGCCAAACAAACGCGGAAACAATTGCCAAAACAACAACTATTAATGCAACAATAAGCACTTTTCGTAAATTGTTATGAGACGCAGAAAATCCTTGCGAAGAAGTAGAAGAATTATTTGTATAAGAATTCATTTTTTACCCCACATAACACTGTTAAACATACTTGGATTATCTCACAAAAGTATGACGGCAAAATGTCTATAAATGCAGCTAGCGTCAAATCATGGCTGCAAAATCTTCTACTTATTACTTGTGCTCCGAATGTGGTTGGAGTGGGTCAAAATGGTACGGCCGCTGCCCAGAATGCGGCGAATGGGGTACACTAAGCGAGTTTAGCGAGCCAAAGTTGCAAAGTGGCGTTTCTAAAGCTTTAAGATCGTCTAGAAATTCAAGAAGCGCAAAAACAAACGCGATTGCCGCGTTAAACATCGATTCCAGTGTAGACGCACAGCCGATTAGCAGCATTCAGGCAGATAATGGAATTAGAATACACACAGGATTTAGCGAATTTGACCGCGTTTTAGGAGGCGGACTTGTTCCAGGGTCCGTAACGCTTATAGCAGGCGAGCCAGGAATCGGAAAGTCTACTCTGCTTTTAGAAACCGCTGGAAAAGTAGCTAAAAATGGCGGCGAATCCACTCAAAGCAACGAGTCTGCAACAAATTTAGTTTTATACATTTCTGGCGAAGAATCAAAGTCGCAAGTAAAATTGCGCGCGTCACGCATAAACGCTATAAGTCAAAATCTTCTTCTTGCTTCTACAACAGACTTAAACACAGCTTTAGCACTAATCGAAAAGTATAAGCCAACACTTGCAATTGTTGATTCGGCACAAACTATTGTTTCTAGCGATGTTGATGGCATTACAGGAGGCTCCACTCAAGTTAGAGAAGTAGCTAGCGCGCTTATTGACGTTGCTAAAACTTGTAATATTCCAGTGCTTTTAGTTGGTCACGTTACAAAAGACGGCTCGATTGCAGGTCCGCGCACGCTTGAACATCTTGTAGACACAGTTTGCCAATTTGAAGGAGATAGTCAAACGGCATTGCGCATGCTTCGCGCTGTTAAAAATCGTTTTGGACCTACAGACGAAGTTGGCTGCTTCGATATGAGCGGATGTGGAATTGAAGAAGTCCCCGACCCTTCTGGCCTGTTTTTGTCTTCTAACGAGGATTGCAAAAACGAAGGCACATGCGTAACGCTTACTTTAGAGGGCAATCGAAGCCTTGCTATTGAGGTTCAAGCGCTTGTTACAGACTCTGTTCTGCCTGCTCCTCGGCGTGCAGTTTCGGGAGTAGATGCAAATAGAATCGCTATGCTTACAGCAGTTTTATATAGGCATGGCGGATTGAATCTTCTTGCTAAAGACATTTACGTTTCTACGATTGCTGGCGCTAAAGCAAAAGAGCCTTCTTGCGACTTAGCAATAGTGGCATCTCTTGCAAGCGCTGCAAAAAATAAGCCAGTTTTGCCTTTTACGTGCGCAATTGGCGAGATTAGCTTGACTGGTCAAGTTCGATCGGCTTCTAGAATGGAAACTAGACTTAAAGAAGCTGCAAGAATTGGCTATAAACGTGCGATTGTTTGCCATTTGCAAAAAAAGATTCACGTTGCAGGAATTGATGTAGTTGAAGTAAATAATCTTAAAGAAGCGTTGAAAGCGCTGGGATTGTAGGAGATTAATGGAGATTAATATGGTTGACTTTAGCAAATGGGCTGCTTTTACATCGCAAAAAACTAATCGCTCGCTTGCAGGTTCGCGAGTGTTTATTGAAGATGAAAATAATGAAAGTGACAGCAGCAACAATAACAACAATAACAATGCACAAAAATTCTTGCAAAACGCTCAATCTTGGGGAATAATTCCAGTAAATTCTAAGGAAGACGCTGATTTTTGCGTAAAAATATGTGCAAAAAACCTAGAGACCACTGTAGACGCGCCTAATTTAAGCGGAAAAGATGCCATTGACTACGCGCAAAACCACATGCCAGTAATGCGCACGCTACTTAACAATTTACAAGAAAACGGTCTTAATTTAGAAGGCGTTAGAATAGCTGTTTGCCTTGTGCTAGAGCCAAAAACAGCCGTGCTACTAAGGGAGCTACACGCACACGGAGCGATTGTTGGCGTTTTTTGCGGCCCAGACGAAACCGACCAGAGAGTGGCAGATCAACTTAAAAAAGAGGGAATTTTAGTGCAAGCAAACCGCGATTGGTCTCCTGAGCAAACGCACGAAGGCGCTCTAAAACTTCTAGACGAAATACAGCCAAACATAATAATCGACGATGGCGCAAGTTTTGCGCGCCTAGCAAGCCTAGAACGCCCACAAATCGCAGCAAATCTAATAGGCGTCGCAGAAGAAACAACAAGTGGAGTGCGCGCTTTTGAAGCAATGCAAAAAGCTGGGCACTTGCACTACCCCGTAATCGCAGTAAATAATAGCGCTCTAAAAACTGATTTTGACAATCGTCATGGAACTGGCGAAACATGCGTTACAACAATGCAACAAATTCTTGGAAGCGAATGCTTTGAAAACGCTAAAGTAACTGTTGTTGGATATGGACCAGTTGGCCGCGGATTTGCATTAAGAATACGCGCATTGGGTGCAAAAGTTACGATTTGCGATACAAATCCTGTTCAATCCTTACGCGCAGTTTTCGATGGATTTGAAGCTAAAAATCTTGAATGCGCTATTAAAGAAAGCAATATGATTGTTTCTGCAACAGGCGTTAGGCACACGATTACATTGCAAAATATGCAAAACATGCAAGAAAACGCAATTTTGGCTGTTATTGGTGGAATTGCAAACGAGATTGCACTAGACGAAATCCCTGATTTTAAGCCAATTATTGGAACAGCACAAAGAAAAATCCAAGTTCCACTAGGTCCGCAAATCACGCTAATAAGCGAAGGAGACGGCACAAATTACACTACAGGCGGCGGAAATCCTATTGAGATTATGGACTTTAGTTTTGCTGTTCAAGTGAGCGCGGTTGCGTATTTGCTAGAGCACAATGGCAATAAAGACGGCAATAGTAATAAAAATAACGAAAATCGACTTGATTCTAGAATCTACCAATTGTCAGAAAGCTCCGATAATCAAATAGCAAGAATCGCACTAGCAAAACGCGGATATAGCGCAAGCGAAGCCAATAAAAACAACGGCTACAAGTGGGATTTAACGCGATTTGCGGAAGAAGCAAATAGTTAGCATAAATCAATTAACCAAATCATAATAAATCTAAGCAATAATAGAATAAATAAAGCAAAAGTAGTACAACATAATTCCTTAAGGAACACAATGCTTACAGACCCAATACGCAAACTTGCACACCCAACACCCCTTAGCGAAGTCACACTATACAGTGCATCAATGGTTATTCCAGTAACGGGGCCAATAATCCCCGAAGGTGCTGTTGCTGTATCTAACGGACGCGTTGTGCACGTTGGAACACGTCAATGGGTTCTTAATATTCTAAAAGACGAGATGCCAAGTGATTCTTATATTCAAATGTTTAGAAATGAGAAACATTGGCACGGTCTTATGACACCAGGTCTTATCAATGCGCACACGCATTTGCAATACACAAATATGGCAAGCGTAGGACGAGGAGAATATAGAAATTTCCACGATTGGGAGCAAGGATTTAACGTTGTTTACGACAAGTTGCAAGAAGATAAACAAAAAAATCCATCGCTAACAACTTGGAAGACTTCTGCATACGAAGGCGCAAGAATGATGGTGGAAGCTGGCACTAGTGCAGCTGCCGATATTGTAACCGATATTGAAGCGGTTGGAGCGCTTGCAAGCCAGGGAATGCACGGAATTGCCTATTGGGAGGTAATGGGCTGGAAAAACGTTGATTGGAAGGAAGAAGGCTACGCTAAGCTGCTAGAAATGCTTGGGCAAATGATGAACAACGGCAGCATACCGAGTATAGGTATTAGCCCACATGCGCCTTATAGCCTAGAAACAGAGCCGTTTGTGGATTTGCCAGACATTGCAAGGCAGCTAAACATGCGCTTGCACATACACTTGGCTGAAACGCCAATGGAAGCAGGAAATCACGCAGATACGCTAACTACGTATTCTGCGCCAGATTGGAATAGCAATGTTTGGGAAAGCTATAGCGAACTTAAATCGCACGGAATGACGGCATCTGCAATTCAGTTTTTGGATCAGCTTGGGTCTTTGGGGCCAGACGTTCATATTGCGCACGGCGTTTGGGCGGATGGCGAAGACCGCAGGATTTTGCGCCAACGCGGAGTTGGAGTGGCACTTTGCCCAAGATCCAATCGCATTACTGTTACAGAGAGAGATGCGCCAATTCGCGACTACATGGAAGAAGGAAACTTGCTTGCGATTGGTACGGATTCCCTATCTTCTTCCCCATCTTTAGACGTTTTAGACGATGCTGCAAAAATCTACGACCTAGCAACAGCACAGGGCTATAGAAAAGATGATTTAACACATCGAATTATTCGCATGCTTACTTTAGGCGGCGCAAGCGTTATGGGCTTGCACGTAGGACCGCACAGAATTGGACAAATTAATGCTGGTGCAACAGCAGACCTGGCGTTCTTTAACATTCCAACAGACACAAGCTCGCCGCAAGGAGTTGAAGAGACTTTGCACAATTTTGTTCGTCACGGCGCAGGAAGCGCAAAAGCAACTGTAATATCTGGAAATCTTGTGTACAATAATGGCGCTTTTGCGCAATAAGTCTTACGCAAAATAAGTCAACATAAAAACAGAAAATATCAGGAGATATTATGAGCGTTAAATTAGAAGATATGAGCGATTACGCGAAAAATCTTGTTAAAGAATTGCACTTAGAAGCGCACCCAGAAGGCGGATGGTACGCTCGCGATTGGCAACATCGCAACTATATAGCTCAAATAACAGCACAGACGCGAGCGCAAACGCAACTAATACACAAGTTGACGAAAACTCCGCAGCCAGCGCTCCAAGGCCACTAGCATCGCTTATTTATTTTCTTTTACCAGCTGGCGATTCAAGCGCGTGGCATAAAGTTGATGCAGACGAGATTTGGCTTTGGCATGGGCCTGCAAATCTTACGATCGAACTTGGCGGATGCGGCCAAAATCCTTGTGCAGAGGCCGATTTGCAACGTTTTACTTTGGGAAACACTAAAGATGGCAACAGCCTACTTACGCGCGGTCATCTTGTGATTCCTGCTGGAACATGGCAGCGAACTGTGCCTAGCAACGCAGATGTATTGGTGTCTTGCGTTGTAAGCCCTGGCTTTACTTTTAGCGGATTTAATTTAGCGTCTAAAAACTAGTATGCTACTTTGAAGGCGTAAGCTATTTAACAAGCGCGTTCAAAACGCTCAAAGTCAAGCTTCCAGCACGATTTGCAGCAAGAACTAAATCGTCTTTATGCTCATCAAGCGATTCATAAGATTCTCCGCAACGATTACTCATTGCGCGAATCGCAAGGAACTGCACGCTATTTTTAGCTGCAATATGCGCTACTGCAGCACCTTCCATCTCTTCGCAATCGCCAAAAACCTCTTCGCGAACTGCATCTAGAACCTTTGAGTCTGTGTTGAATTGGTCGCTTGTTGCTATGTTTCCGCAAACGTATGCAACGCCGTTTGAACTTGTATCAGACGTAATATTTGCATTAGACGCGCTTTGCTTAGATTCCGCGGAAAAATCGCAAGCATCCGAAGACGATTCTTGCAAAGACTTTTCAAGCCTAAAGCCTAATAACTTTGCTTGATTTGCCGCTAAAGCGCATAACTTTGAGTCCGATTCAAAAACTTCTTTGTATGGAGCACAATCTGCAATAATTTGCGTATTTGTTTCTAAATAGTGAAGATTCTTGCCTATAACAATGTCTCCAACATTAAGACGCGGATTTAATGCTCCTGCGATTCCGCTAAAAATCAATACTTGTGGCTTAGCTTCGATTATAAGCGCCTGAGCTGCTGCAGCTGCAGCACACTTTCCCATTCCAGCAATGCATATTGTAAGAACTGCTTTATTGCATTTGTTATTAGACGCGATTTTACCTTGAATAAAAGTAACTCCGTAATCTTGCCAAGACTTATATTCGCCACTAAAAGCTTGCAAAATAGGTTGAGCCTCTTTTTGAAGTGCCACTATAACCGCGAGATTTGAAAGATTGCTAAAATCGCCAGAATTACCGATTGAAAATTCCTTTTGCATAGTCTCCCCTAAAATAAGTTCGATAAATCTAATCTAATAAAATCTAACAAAATCAAATATAGTCAAACATAATCAAATACAACCAAATACAGTCAAATACTTATGACTCTAAAATCGTAAATACACGCCAAAACAACACAACACACCGCAACACACCGATTGTAACAGCCACTTAACATTTACAAAATTGAACATAAGTAGAGCAAATTTACGCTATTAAATCAACAAAATATAGCACGTTATAAACAATCGCGATAACAATTCTGTAACAATTAAGCCTTAAATACGCCTATCGTCTTATAAACTATCAAATGTACGGCCGCAAAACCTACTTAAATCGCTTAAAAAACGAATAAGCGAAAAATTTTAAGGTTTTAGCAAAAACAAGGAGAAAAAATGGCTATTTTCGTACATAACAACTTGCACACTAACCGCGTAGCAATCGCAGCTACAAAAATCGCTGCAGCAGCATTAGCAGTGGCTGCAATGGTTAGCACAGCGGCATGCGGAAGCCAAAACGCACAAGATCCAAACCAAAAGACGATCACTCCAGGCGTTTTGACAATCGGCACAGCTCAGCCAACTTACACACCTTGGATGTACGATAACAAGCCAGAAAACGGTAAGGGATACGAATCCGCAGTAGCATACGCTGTTGCAAAGAAACTTGGATATAGCAAAGACAAGGTTAAGTGGGTTCGTACAACCTTTGACTCCGCAGTAACTCCAGGTCCAAAGGACTTTGACTTTAACCTTCAGCAGTTCTCTATTACCGAAGAACGCAAGAAGGCAGTAGACTTTTCGCCAAGCTACTACAATGCAACTCAAGGAGTTGTTGTTAAAAAAGACAGCAAGTTTGCTAACGCAAAGACTTTAGCAGATCTTAAAACCGCGCAGATTGGCGCAATGGTTGGAACAACAAGCTACAGCTTTGCTAAAGACAAGATTAAGAGCGATATTCAAACCTTTAACGATAACGACGCATTGGTTCAGGCTCTTGACTCTAAGCAAATTGACGCACTTGTTATAGATACTCCATCTTCTGTGAACATTGTTCGCAGTAAGCAAGTTAAGGATGGTGTTGTTCTTGGACAGATTGCAGGATCGGAAGATAAGGAAGGAACTGGCCTTGTGCTTCCAAAAGGCTCTAAGCTTACTGCAGACGTTACTAAGGCTGTAAACGCGCTAGAAAAAGATGGCACTTTGAAGAAGCTCCAAGAAAAGTGGCTTGCAGAGTACACAACTGATGTGCCAGTTCTTAAGTAAATTGATCTAAATTAAATCAAACAAAATAGATTAAAAATAGATCAAAATAAATAAAAATCGTACCAACGTCATTACCAATACGCATTATTGTAAGCAATTTGTAACCCAATCGTCACATAAAAGTGCTTACAATAGTGCGTATCATTCATTATGTCGAAAGGCTCAGGCTACCGCCAATGACAGTACTTAACGGCAGTACAACAGATTCTGCAAGCAACGAATCAAATAAGTCACTCACTAATGCGTCGTCACTATCTAGCGCTAATACGGCATTAGATGAAGGAACGTGCGCTTTAAGCAATATCGAGCTTGAGCGCAGAGCAATACGCAAAAAACAGAATCTTAAATCTGTTTTAACAAGCATAATAAGCACTTTAGTATTGCTTGGCGTGTGCATTGCGGCGCTTGCAATGAGTCCTGGTTGGCCAAGAGTGCGCGAAACTTTCTTCTCTGGCAAATACTTTATGCTATCTTTGCCATCCGTTTTGCAAGGCTTAATGCTTAACTTGCAAGTGCTTGTGTTTGCTGTTATTGGAGTAGCAATACTTGGAACATTAATCGCAGTTATTCGCACAAGCGTAAGCCCAATGCTTTTCCCTTTGCGCGCTATAGCGCAATTCTACACAACTATTATGCGCGGCATACCAATGCTTGTTGTGCTTTACTTAATCGGCTTTGGCATACCAGGATTGCAGCTTTTTGGGCGAATTCCTCCGGCAATACTTGGCACAATCGCCATTATTATGAGTTACTCTGCATACGTTGGAGAGGTATTGCGCGCAGGATTTGAAGACGTGCATCCATCTATGCGAGCATCTGCAAGGTCACTTGGCTTAACATCTGGTCAAACTGTGCGATTAGTGGTAATTCCTCTTGGCTTAAGAAAAGTGGCTCCTGCATTAATGAACGACTTTATATCTATGCAAAAAGATGCAGGACTTATATCGGTTTTGGGTGCTGTAGACGCAGTTCGAGCCGCTCAAATATCTGTAGCAACTTCTTATAACTTCACTCCATACGTTGTAGCAAGCGTTGTGTTTATAGCGCTAAGCATTCCGTTTATTGTTCTAAACGATTGGTATACAGCAAGACTTCGCAAGCGCGAGCTAAACGGAGGAACTGTGTGATGAGTAACGTAACAAATCAAAAGGTAAATCAACAAATGAGTGATTACACGAACACAAGCAATCAAACAAATGCAAGCGACAATACGGATTCAACTCCAGTTTTGCGCTTAAGCAATATTCGCAAGTCGTATAACTCAACGCCTGTTCTTAAAGGCATTTCTTTTGATATTGCGCCTCACGAAGTGGTGGCTCTTTTAGGGCCTTCTGGAAGCGGCAAATCTACTCTTATGAAGTGCATTAATTTGCTTGAGAGAGTAGACGACGGCCAAGTTTGGCTTGGAAACACAGATATTACGGATCCGCGCATAAATCAAGATCAAATTAGATCTCAAATCGGAGTTGTGTTCCAGCAATTCAATCTTTTTACGCATATGAGTGTTTTAGATAACGTAACTCTTGCTGCGCGAAAAGTTCATCATTGGAGCAAAGATCGCGCAGAAAGCCGCGCAATGGAGCTTCTGTCTAGGATTAAGCTAGAAAATAAAGCAAAGTCCTACCCAGATCAGCTTTCGGGCGGGCAGCAGCAGCGAGTGGCGATTGCGCGCGCGCTTATGACAAGCCCACAACTTTTGCTTTTAGACGAGATTACTTCTGCTCTAGACCCAATGCTTGTTGGCGAAGTTCTAGACATGGTTGCGGAACTAAAGCAGCAAGGAACAACCATTTTAATGGCCACTCACGAGATGCATTTTGCGCACGAAGCGGCCGACAGAGTAGTTTTGCTTAGAAATGGCGTCGTTGCAGAAAATGGCACGCCGTACGAGGTTATGGATGCTTGCAGCGACCCAGAAACGCAAAACTTCTTTAAATCATTCCGACACTAGCGCGCGCGTTTGCTCAACGTCTTTGCTAATAGCGTCTTTAAGCTGCTCTTGCGAGTCAAATGCTTGCTGCGGGCGCAAGAATCGCGCAAACTCAATGCAAACTCTGTGACCGTATAAGTCTTGAATCTTGTCTGTTAATGCATATGCTTCAACAGTTCGATTAGACGTATTAGATGCATTAGAAGAATCAGACGGATTATATGCATTAGACGATTGCTCTTCTAGAGTATCGTCGTAAGCATCCGCGCGATTTGCTGCGTCATCTTCAAAAGTAGGATTAGTGCCAACTGAAATTGCAGCAGCCCAACGCCAAGGTGAATGCGAACCAAGATGAAGCTCATCTTTACGCAAAACACCTACGCTAGGAATGTTTCTGCTAGAAGAAGCGCCATTTTGCTCGTCTGCATCTAAATCAATAATCCAGCCAGCATATACGCCATCAACAGGAATATATCCGTCAATTCGCTCCCCAAGATTTACAGTTGGGAACCCAATTTGATGACCGCGACCAGCTCCGTGAATAACAGTGCCTTCTACTCTATGCGGCTGTCCAAGAATATCTCCAGCATCTCGAACCCTGCCATTTGCAAGCATCCATCGCACATTTGTAGAGCTCCAAGCACGAACCTTTTTATTCGGCATGCCCTTGCTCCAAGCGCGATATTCCGCCTTATTCATGCCACTTGCAGGATCTTTTGGCTCTCCGCCTTCTAAAGGAACCTCTGGAACAATCGGATCTGGAACGCGAACGTCTCCTGGCCCAAAATCATCTACAACAACAAGATTAAAAACGCCTGTAGCTTGCGCAAGCTCTTTAATAGCATGAACGTTTCCAGCTCTTTTAGCGCCCAAAGCTGCATCCGAGCCTAAAACAAGCGCGCGCATGCCTAGCTTTCCAACCAGCTGCCCAAGGAAGAATCTGTACGATTTTGCTGCAAAAGCAAGGCTATATCGAACAATAATAACGTGATCAACATCTAACTGTTGCAAAACTCTAAGACGCTGACGAACGCTTGTTAGCGCTTGCGAATCTACTGGAATTTGCGCGTCATCGCCAAAATCGTCGAATAAATCTGGATTTTCGTGCACAACGCTTGGACGAGGGTCAAACATTATAACAACCGAAAACGCGTTGTTTTTGCGCGCAATCTCTACTGTTCGCTCAATAACTTTACGATGCCCAAGATGCATTCCGTCAAATACGCCTATTGTAACAACTGACTTACGTTGAGCGCTCAACGTTGGCCAACTAATCATACCGTTGGCATCTGGTCGAATGTCGATGACCTTCATTATATCCTTACTGTTCGCAAGAGCTGCAAATATTGGTATCGCTTTATTTTAGACGCCACTTTGCCGCAACCCCATTTTCACACTAACACCTATTTTACCAGCAAACTAGCTTTGTACAAATACTACAATTGGTTTAGCTTCTATTTGATTTGTATTTTTTCCGATTTTTTCGTTTGTTGTTGTAATTTTGGCTTTAGATATAGAAACCGTTCTGCTTAAATCTGCGGTTGCTTGCGATTTTTCAGCGGTTTCCAGAACTGCTACAACATCGTTTTGCTCATCTTTTGTGGCTTTTACGTATGCAATCGCGTTTTTTGCGCTAATCGTAGGAATTGTGATTTTTCTGCCAAATCGCAAGTCTTTAGCTTGATTTTCGCTTACTTCTACTGTTTGCATTGTTAATTTTGCAGATTCAAACATGCTTAGCAAGTGTTGATTAAGAGTGTTTTCTAAAGGCGATGAAGCTGGCAAAGCAGCTCGCGAATCGCCAGCAGTACGAGAATCGCATGAACCTCGCGATTCATATGAGCCTTGCGAATAGTATGAATCGTCTAAAACAGCCTTCGCACGAGTTTGAGTCACGCCATTTTTGCTTGTAAATGTGCGAATAACACTTTTAAGCTTAAGCACGCGACTATCTTCTATAGAAAAATCGCCAATACGCGTTCTTCTAAGGCTCACTAAGTGGCCTCCAACTCCAAGAACACGCCCCAAATCGCGAGCTAGAGCGCGAATATATGTGCCACTAGAGCAAGAAACGCTTGCGCGCACGTCAATAACCTTTGCGCCGCTTACGCCCACACTAAAATGCGCATCCAGCAAAGAAAAATCGTAAATAAAAACTTCTCTAGGCTCTAAATGAACATCTTTACCTTCACGCGCTAAGTCGTAAGCGCGAATGCCATTTACTTTTATAGCAGAAAAAGATGTTGGCGTTTGCATAATCGAGCCAGTAAAATTCTTTTCGATCACAACGCGCAATTCTTTAAGAATTTCATCAATATTTGCGTTATTTGAAGAGCTTAGAATAGTATTTTCGCTCTTAGCGCTTGCAATAATATTTCCATCCGCGTCGTCTGTATTAGTTGACTCGCCAAGACGAATCACAGCTTCGTACGTTTTATTGTGACCAAGCAAATAGTTGAGCAAGCGCGTGGCGTTACCAAATCCAAGAATCAGCAAGCCTGTTGCCATTGGGTCAAGAGTGCCAGCATGACCCACTCGTTTAGTGTGCAACAGGCCGCGTGCAAAAGATACAACATCGTGACTGGTAACGCCTTTTGGTTTATCTACTAGCAAAATTCCAGAAGATGGTAATTCAGGACTACTCATTGCCCTCTCTAAAGTCGCTAGTTACATCGCTATCGAAGTCGCCATAATCCGCAGAATCTCCCGAATCCGCAAAGTCATCCTCTTCAAAGTCGCTGTCTTCGTCAAAATCCTCGTCGTCAAAATCCTCATCTTCACGAGGCTTTTTATACGGATCCGCTTCCCCAGCATATTGCGCTGTTTCTCGCGCTTTAGCTAGCTCCTCGTCACGCTTGCGAGCCGCAACCAAAATGTCTTCAATCTCGTGAGCTTCGCTAGGAACTTCATCGTAAACAAATTGGATTTGAGGCGTTAATCGCAAGCCTGCTTTAGCTCCAACTAAAGTGCGCAAACGACCCTTAGCCTGTTGCAAAGCCTGGTTTGCGCGCATACGCTCGCCCTGCTCTTTTCCAGCAGTACCAAGCTGCGTCCAATACACTTTAGCTATTTGCAAATCGTTAGTAACTCTCACTTCTGTAATCGTTACGTTAGCAAGTCGCTTATCGTGCAAATGCGATTCCATATTGGACGCAATCACTCTGTGAATCAAAGCCGCAATTCGCGCGGCTCTAGGGTTTGTTCCAGCCATATTATTTGCGCTCGATCTGCTTCATTTCAAAGGTTTCGATTACGTCGCCAAGCTCAATGTCGTTAAAGCTTCCAAGGTTAATGCCTGCCTCGTAGCCTTCGCTAACGGATTGCACGTCATCCTTAAACCTACGCAAAGTGGAGATTTCAAGATCGTTAACAGTTGCAACACCGTTACGCAAAATACGGCACTTGGTTCCGCGCTTAACCTCACCATCTTGAACCATAACACCAGCAATATTGCCAAACTTGGACGAGCGGAAGATTTCGCGAATCTCGGAATGAGATGTAACAACCTCTTCGAACTCTGGCTTAAGCATACCCTTCAAAGCAGCTTCAATATCTTCGATTGCTTTGTAAATAACCGAGTAGTACTTAACTTCCACGCCTTCGCGATCTGCCAAGTCTGCAACCTGGCGATTTGGACGCACGTTGAAGCCAATAATAACGGCCTTATCAACAGTTGCAAGGTTCACATCGTTTTGAGTAATCGCGCCAACGCCGCGGTGAATAACCTGAATTCCAACTTCGTCGGAAACCTCAATCTTCATTAAGGAGTCTTCCAAAGCTTCAACGGAGCCAGAAGAATCACCCTTAATAACAATGTTGAGCATATCCACTTCGGACTTAGCAAACTGTTCCTTAAGGCTTTCAAGAGACACAACCTTACGACGCTTTGCAAGCTGAGCCGCACGCTCTGTAGCCTGACGCTTTTCGGCAATTTGGCGAGCAGAACGATCGTCGGAAGTAACCAAGAACAAGTCGCCTGCAGTTGGAACAGAAGTCAAACCAAGCACCTGAACCGGCGTGGAAGGACCTGCCTCTTGCAAGTGGTTGCCATTTTCGTCGAGCATTGCGCGAACGCGACCATAAGACGTGCCTGCAACAATGGAATCTCCGACTTTAAGCGTACCTTGCTGAACAAGAACGGTTGCAACAGCACCGCGACCCTTATCCAAACGAGCTTCAACAGTTGCGCCACGAGCGTCCATGTTTGGATTCGCCTTAGGATCAAGCTCCGCATCTGTAGTCAAAAGAACAGCCTCAAGAAGCTTATCTACGTTGGTTCCCTGCTTTGCGGAAATATTCACAAACATGGTGTCGCCGCCGTATTCTTCTGGAACAAGACCGTACTCTGTAAGCTGACCGCGAACCTTATCTGGGTTTGCTCCAGCAACATCAATCTTGTTTACTGCAACAACAATAGGCACGTGAGCAGCCTGCGCGTGGTTAATTGCTTCAACAGTTTGAGGCATAACGCCGTCGTCTGCTGCAACAACAAGAATTGCAACGTCTGTAAGCTCCGCACCACGAGCACGCATAGCTGTAAACGCTTCGTGGCCTGGGGTATCCAAGAACGTAATCTTGCGCTTGTCGCCGTCTAAGGTGACTGTAACTTGGTAAGCACCGATGCGCTGCGTAATGCCGCCAGCTTCGCGCGCTACAACATTCGACTTACGGATTGTATCGAGCAAGCGAGTTTTACCGTGATCAACGTGGCCCATAACAGTAACAACTGGAGGACGAGTTACAAGATTATCGTCTTCTTGAAGCTCTTCTTCGTCTAAGTCAATATCGAACTGCTGAAGAAGCTCTTTATCTTCTTCTTCTGCAGAAACAAGACTAATATTCCAGCCGATTTCTTCGCCAAGAATCTGGAATGTTGTTTCATCCAAAGACTGCGTAGCTGTTGCCATCTCTCCAAGATGGAACAAAACAGTAACCAAAGCTGCTGGATTTACATCAATCTTTTCTGCCAAATCCGAAAGCGTTGCGCCTTGACGAAGGCGAATCGTAGCGCCGTTACCCGAAGGAATACGCACGCCGCCAATAACTGGTGCTTTAAGTTCTTCGTATTCTCTGCGCTTTGCAAGACGATTCTTACGAGCTTTAGAAGACTTTCCACCTTGGCGACCAAATGCACCTGCGGCTCCTGCGCGACCACGACCACCCCTGGATGGGCCTGCGTTTGGAGCACCTGCAGCCGCTGCTTGGAAGCTTGCAGCTTGATTTGCGTTAAAGCGCGACTCTGCCGATGGGCGCGTTCCTGCGCCGCCATTGCCGCCGCCTGAACGATGCGAGCCTTGCCATTGGGAACGATTTGCTCCGTTGCCGCCATTGCCGCCGCCTTGACGGTTTCCGCCGCGACCACCGCGACCGCGACCACCGCCGTTGCCGCCATTGCCATTACCAGACCCTGGCTTTGAGCCACGAGCATTCTCTGCAGCCGTGCCTGGTCGCGACATTGGATGTGGGCGTGGAATGTCTCCAGGTGTAGGCGCGCGCATACCCTGCTTTCGACTAAACGGATTGTTTCCTGGTCGAGGAGCGGACCCAGAACTAGAACCTTGATGTGGTCTAGGACGTGGAGGCATTTGCGAAGAACGCTCTTGCTTGGAAGATTTAGATTCTACACCACCGCGCTTTTCCGCGCCGCGCTTTGAATCGCCAGACTTAGAAGAATTATTAGGCTTTGCGTTTCCAGCCGAAGGCTTAGGAGTTGCATTGTTAGCAGCATGCGCATTAGAAGTCTTAGATTCGTGATTTTCATGCACTTTTTGCGCAGAATTCTGCTTTGCAAAAGACTTTTGTTCTGGCTTTTGATTAGCCTTCTTTTCTGCATTTTGACCATGAGATTCTGGCTTGCTATTAGACGCAGAATCCGCAGATTTATTAGAAGCATGATCAACATTCTTAGACGCAGAAGGCTTCGATTCGCTCTTTGCAGCAGAATCCGCAGGCACAAATTCCGTCTTTAGACGACGCACTACAGGAGCTTCAACAGTTGAAGAAGCGGACTTTACGAATTCGCCCATACTCTTCAAACGTTCCAATACGGTTTTACTATCTACACCAAATTCTTTGGCCAGTTCGTATACGCGCTTTTTTACCACTCAGTGTTCTCCTCAGTCTGTGGCAGCGTAAAACGAACGCAACCACTTTATATTGTTATAAGATTCTTACTCTTATGCTTTTTATTTAGATATCTCATAATGCGATATCTCATCGTGTAACCATGATTTCAACCATGATTTTGTACCTCGTTCCCTAGGCAAAAAGCTGCTAATAAGCCCAGATTGCAGCTTTCAGCTTACTCGAAACGTTGGATTCTCGGGAGTGTCGCAAGTTTGCTAAATGCTAGCAAAAATCTTATTCCGCCGAATTAGAATCAGCGTTCATTGCTTCTTGCTTTTTAGCATGCTCTTCCGCAGACTCAATTCCAATCTTCCAACCAGTCAACTTTGCTGCAAGTCGCGCATTCTGACCCTCCTTGCCAATGGCAAGAGAAAGCTGAGAATCGTGAATAAAAGCAACAGCAGTCTGACTTTTCTCACTAACAACATGAACTTCTGTTACTACTGCTGGAGACAATGCAGCGGAAACAAACTGTGCTGGATCTTGCGACCAATCAACAATATCGATTTTTTCTTGACCAAGATTTTCCAATACAGCACGAACGCGCGAACCACCAGGGCCAATCAAAGCACCCTTTGGATTAACACCATCGGTATTAGCACGAACAGCAATCTTAGTGCGCGCGCCAGCTTCTCGAGCAATAGCCATAATCGAAACAGCTCCCGAAACAAGTTCTGGAACTTCTCGCTCAAAAAGTCTGCGAACAAGATCTGGGTGAGATCTAGAAACAACTATCTCTGGTCCGCGCAAGCCGCGAGCAACGTTTACAACATAAACGCGAATACGCTCACCGTGGCGATATCTTTCGCCAGGAACTTGCTCTCTTCTAGGCAAAATGGCTTCAACATCTCCAACAGCAACGTGAATATTAGAAGGATCTTTAGAATCCTGTTGCACAATACCGTTAATAAGCTTTCCTTTTTGACCAGAAAAAGCTCCAAATACGCGGTCATCTTCCACTTTGCGGAAAAGCTGCGTAATAACTTGGCGAGCTGTTGCTGCAGCAAGACGTCCAAAATCTCTAGGCGTATCGTCATACTCTTCGCCCAAAGTAAATGCTGGGTGAGGATTATCTTCTGTAGGAACACCTGGAATCTCATCTCGTGCCCATACAGTAAAGCAACCAGCACGCTCATCTAGCTCAACTCGAGCATGCCTTGCTGGGTGGGAAGTCTTCATGTATGCAAGACGCAAAGCCTCGGCGAGTGCCTCGTCCAGCTCGTCGGCATTAATCCCCTGCTGAGCCGCAAGCTGATGCATTCCCGCCAAATCCAATTCCATCGTGCATGTCCTCCTGTAATTCATTTATAAATTTTCACTTATAAAATTAACTTATTCTTCTTTTATACGTTTTACGCATAACAAAACGCTAAAATCTAATTTTAACAAGTATGTAAAGCGCAAAATTTTATGACTATGATTAAAAATGTTAAGCATAAAATGTTAGACACAAAGCAAGCCAACATTGGTCACAGTCACAGACTATTTTAGTAGATTATGCAGACACGTTTTGTTTTGTTCTAAAGCCTTGCAAGGCGTGCAAAATATTATCAAACACGTAGCAAAAGGTGTTCTAATGCGCAAGAAAAAGTTTGTTTTAGTATTTGCATCGCTTATTGCTGTATTAATGGCTTTTAGCGCTTGCTCGGGATCAAAGCAATTTAATAACGTTAATAACGCTGCGACTAGCTCATCTAAAAGCAATAATGCGTGCTACCAGGTTTTACAAAGCGCAAAGCGCAATCAAAAAATCGTAGATAAAAAAGAAGCAAACGTAACTAGAAACAACTTGCAAAATGCTGCGAATTCTTGGAAAAACGTTGCGGTACAATGCAACGCACGATTTGCTCAAGGCGTTGTTTTTAGCGCGCAAAACACATGGAGATTGGCTAATCTAAGTCAAGGCAACGAAAGCGGAGCGGCAAACGCCTCTAAAATCGCAAATCAAATGGAATCAAGCGTTTACAAAAAATTGTATGACTTTGCAAATAGTACTAGTAACTTGTATTGGAATCACGACCCACTTGCAAAAGCGGCATTAGAACAAGACAAACTAGCTTTTATGTTACAAACTTTAGCTGCAAAAGATGTTGATAACGTTTCGTTAAGACAAAGCGATATTACAGCTACGATTGCTAACACACTTATGCACTTTGCTTCAAGCGGAAGCGACTTGCGACAAAAAGTATACGAAATACCGCAAAAGAATCTGGATTCTGGCGTTGCAAAAGACGAAGCTAGCGCAAAAGACTTGCCAATAGTTGCAATAGCGTATATGGATTGCGCGCGCGGAGAACTAGACGCGCTAAATCAAGCCATTTTCCCTACAAACAAAGACGGTAGCGTAAACCATAGCGCGCTTTCTAGCAACACAAATCAGGAATTTATGGAGATTCTTGCAAACATTACTATTTCGCATATTATGAGTGCGTACGCTTATGGATATCCTAGCGATTCTTCCATGATTTTTGAGCAATAGCACACTGCGATTTTGCGCTTAGACCGCGCGAACGATTCCCCTTACTCGGTATTGCGCGAGGTTTGAGTATTTCTCTCCTCGCAAGTGACGCGCTCCTTTACGGGGGTCTTATGAACGTTAATATTCCAAGGCCTCAGTATGGCGCTATTTATTGCTCGTATAGAAATACATCAAACCTTCTGAATATCTAGGACTT
Source organism: Gardnerella sialicivorans subsp. sialicivorans (assembly GCF_056746795.1). Taxonomy (NCBI): domain Bacteria; kingdom Bacillati; phylum Actinomycetota; class Actinomycetes; order Bifidobacteriales; family Bifidobacteriaceae; genus Gardnerella; species Gardnerella sialicivorans. The sequence continues at coordinate 1,466 of NZ_JBWPXA010000003.1, read as the reverse complement.
TTGCGTGGTTTTTATCACCGAGATTCTCGATTTTTCTTCTTCATTCGATGAATCACCACCTTCGGCGCTGAGGTTCATCTCATTCAGTGCGAAAAATCTCGAATCTCTACCTCACTTAATGTAACCCATGCAGCCTTGTAGTGTGTTTGTATCAAAAAACACCGAAATTCAGTACAAACACACTACAGTTCTGCGTGTTTATGTAGTGCAATTGTATAACGACACGCCGTAAATCCAGTACAATCGCACTACAAAGCAGGTCATCGTTCGCGCGGTCTAAGCGAAAAGGCAGGTCATGTCGTTCGCGCGGATTAGCCGCGCTCACGTCTTCGCCGCACGTAAAGTCCACTAGACTTTACGTTTTAGCGGCTCAGCGCGCCAAATTGCCTTCGCGCGCTACGCTCTTTAGCGCTCAGGCAGGTTGGCGCGGGGGAAAAGAAAAAGGCTTGTTAGAAAACCTAACAAGCCTTTAATACTAAAAACAGAATCCCGTCCCTAGCGGAAAACCATCTCTAGCAACAAGCATTAAGCACTTACAAGCAGAATAAAGAACCTACACGGTAAGAAAAGGAAATTTCGGCAAACCAAGCAAACTCTAAACCCCGCGTGCAAGCTGCAGCACAAAACACGCGCCGCCGCCTAACGCAAGCCTATTTCAAGCGCGCACTCACACACTTAGCATAAGTGCGCGCGCATTGCTTAGTGACGAGCCTTGCGAACAGCAGCACCCATGCCAGCGAGCATGGTGGCAGCCAAAGCGGTCAAAGTTACGCCAACACCAGTACCAGTGTGGGTGTTACCGCGCTTGTCCTTGCCGTTCTTGTTCTCAACCTCAGTCTTACCCTGCTTGCCCTGCTGGTCTTGCTTACCCTGCTGACCCTGCTTGGTAGCGCCAGTATTACCCTGCTGAATCGTTGCAGATGGAACAATATTCAAAGCATTCTTAACAGCCTCATTATCAGCCAAAGCTTCCTCAACTCCAGCCACAGTATCAGCAGTATTAACAGCTGTCTCATCCAATGCAGTTAAAGCGTTAACAGCCTTAGCATAATTACCAGTCAACAACTCCATAAAGTTTTTGTAAGCATCCTTGAAAGCAGCACTCTTCTTCTCCTGCACCTTCTCAGCCTTCTTCAAATCAGCATCAGCTTTATTTAGGGCATCCTTCAAAGAGTTTACATTCTTCTTATCTTTATTCTGAGCCAAATTACGCTTCGCATCATCAACACTATTCTTCGCAGACTGAACAGCCTGAGCAGCATTATTAAGATCAGTAGCAGCCGTAATAAGAGCAGTCTTCTTCTTATTCAACTCAGCCTTCTGCTTAGTAAACTCAGCCTTAGCATCCGCTAACTTAAGAGCATGAATCTTATCATCTGTAGACTCAGAATCCTTCTTAGGATCCGCAGGAGTCTGATCCTTCTTAGGATCCGCAGGAGTCTGATCCTTCTTAGGATCCGCAGGAG
>NZ_JBWPXA010000013.1:0-1262 GCF_056746795.1 Gardnerella sialicivorans subsp. sialicivorans | reverse complement strand
CAAACACCAAGAACACAAGCCAAAACCAAAAAGCCTCAACCTGCAATCCAAGGGCTAGGACCGCAACCCCAACAAAAAGGGGGGTGGCAATCCGGGAACCCAAAAGCATGCCCAACAAACTCAAAAAACGTTAACTATTGTTTTCCACACCAGTAACCACACTCAACCGAGCGTGCACAAAAACTCCGTAGAAAGGAGGTGATCCAGCCGCACCTTCCGGTACGGCTACCTTGTTACGACTTAGTCCCAATCACGAGCCTCACCTTAGACGGCTCCATCCCAAAAGGGTTAGGCCACCGGCTTCGGGTGCTGCCCACTTTCATGACTTGACGGGCGGTGTGTACAAGGCCCGGGAACGCATTCACCGCGACGTTGCTGATTCGCGATTACTAGCGACTCCGCCTTCACGTAGTCGAGTTGCAGACTACGATCCGAACTGAGACCGGTTTTAAGGGATCCGCTCCATGTCACCATGTCGCATCCCGTTGTACCGGCCATTGTAGCATGCGTGAAGCCCTGGACGTAAGGGGCATGATGATCTGACGTCATCCCCACCTTCCTCCGAGTTAACCCCGGCGGTCCCCCGTGAGTTCCCGGCATAACCCGCTGGCAACACAGGGCGAGGGTTGCGCTCGTTGCGGGACTTAACCCAACATCTCACGACACGAGCTGACGACGACCATGCACCACCTGTGAACCTGCCCCGAAGGGAAACCACATCTCTGCAGTCGACAGGCACATGTCAAGCCCAGGTAAGGTTCTTCGCGTTGCATCGAATTAATCCGCATGCTCCGCCGCTTGTGCGGGCCCCCGTCAATTTCTTTGAGTTTTAGCCTTGCGGCCGTACTCCCCAGGCGGGACGCTTAACGCGTTAGCTCCGACACAGAACCCGTGGAATGGGCCCCACATCCAGCGTCCACCGTTTACGGCGTGGACTACCAGGGTATCTAATCCTGTTCGCTCCCCACGCTTTCGCTTCTCAGCGTCAGTAACAGCCCAGAGACCTGCCTTCGCCATTGGTGTTCTTCCCGATATCTACACATTCCACCGTTACACCGAGAATTCCAGTCTCCCCTACTGCACTCTAGCCCGCCCGTACCCGGCGCAAACCCACCGTTAAGCGATGGGCTTTCACACCAGACGCGACGAACCGCCTACAAGCTCTTTACGCCCAATAATTCCGGATAACGCTTGCGCCCTACGTATTACCGCGGCTGCTGGCACGTAGTTAGCCGGCGCTTATTCGAAAGGTACACTCACCC